>PWQG01000231.1 GCA_003556835.1 Gammaproteobacteria bacterium | reverse complement strand
GAAGGAATCAACAACACCATCAAGGTCATCAAGCGCAGGGCCTACGGCTATCGCGATGAGGAGTACTTCTTCCTCAAGATCCGGGCCGCCTTCCCCGGAAATGCGCGATGAACCTTTTTTTGGTCCAGGTACTGGATCGGGCACATTTCAAGAAGAACTCAACAGGGCCAATCCGCTCTTGTCCAGCTGGCTGCCGGGTTTAGCCCTTCAGGATTCAGTACACCTCAGGAATGTCATCCTCGCCGATCAACAGGTTGTTGATATAGGCTTGATTCGTCGCCTTTCCGCTCAGCGACAAGTCCGAATCATAAGCCAGTTCGGCGCCAGCAAGGGCTGATCCGTATAACCGCCGCGCACCGGCCACGTCGCCGGGCTGAAGATCACTGAAGGCTTCTGTATAGCGAAACCCCATCACCTGCCCGGATGGGCCGGGGTGGTCGAGTCCAATCGCATGGCCAATTTCATGCACGAGCGTGTAGCGAAGATCATAAATGCTCGTGTCGCCATCAAAACCAGACTTCCACTTTTGTTCTGGGTTCAGACAGATGAGCGATCGCTCGATTCTGCGAACGCCGTCCTGAAGGTCATCTGAGTAGGAAACGTTGGCAAAAGCGCGCCCCATCGGCTGACCTTGGGCGCCGATGATGATATCGGCACCTTCGGCATCAGCGACCCTGTGGAATCTCAAACCAGCAGCTTGTTCCCAAATCCGAAACGCCTCGGCCGATTCCCGCAACAGCGTTTCGATCGAGATGTCCTCGCTGGACAGCAACTCAATTGAGGCGAGGTCTCCGCAATTTAGCGCAGCATCGAAGCTCAGTGAATCCATGGCAAAGGCATAGCTGACAGTGGCCCCAACTCCCAATTGCTGCTCTCCCCACTTGAGCCGGTAGCCATCCAGCTTGAGCAAACGATAGCCACTGTCGTCAGACCGGGAGGGAATCGGTAGCGCCAGCAAAAAAATGAGTGCAAGAAAAAGAGAAAGCTTGACATGCGTGAATAGCCACATTGCGAACTCCGGATAAGGATTGGTCAAGACGCTGGAACAAACCCTGCGCCCGTGAAAGCTTTTTGTCTTGTTGGCAGTGGCTTGCACAGCCAATGGATCTGATGAATTGATGGAAGAAAAATATGGACCTGGCGTGCCCGAACGGCTGACCAGAATTATCCCATTGAAGCGTTCATTGTTTGGGACCGATTGGCCCTAGATGGAGCGCTGCTCATCACATATAAAGTTCCGAACTGTGACGGGTTGTTCTATGTGCGAGGTCGCACAGACAAAAATCAGGCAAATGCTTCTTTCCGAAGGACGCGGTAATCGCCGGCCAAATGTGCTCTATCGCACAGACCAGCCCGTGCCATTTCTTCATGATCGAACCTCAGCTCGCAGCGATATTTACGCCATATCCGAGTCGAGTCCGTTCGCAACGATGATCAGGAGAAAGGCAATGAACGAGAGTCAGGTCAAAGGAAGGGCCAATGAGGCCAAGGGAAAAATCAAGGAAACCACTGGCAAGGTCACCGGTAACAAGACGACCGAGTACAAGGGCAAGGCCGAGAAGCATGCCGGCAAGGCCGAGGCCAAGTATGGGGATATGAAGAGCGACGCAAAAAAGGACAAGAAATGAACGCTTCAACCATGCATTCGAACACGACATTGGCTGACGGTGGTCACATGCAAGCCGGAGACCAACTATTGAGTGCCAGCAGTGTGACCGGAGATGAGGTTCACAATCTCGAGCATGAAAATCTCGGCACAATCCACGAAATCATGCTCAACGTCACCGATGGCCGCATCCGCTATGCAGTTTTGAGCTGCGGGGGCTTTCTTGGCATGGGTGAAAGGTATTTCGCTGTCCCCTGGAAGGCGCTGAAGCTTGACAAGGAGAACAAACGCTTTGTGCTGGATGTCGACGCCAAGCGATTGAAGGATGCGCCCGGTTTCGACAAGGACCAGTGGCCAAACATGGCTGATCCTGCGTGGAGCTCCTCCGTAGATGACTATTACGCCCGATAAGCTCAGATCGCTTCCCCGGCGTATTGTGGCAGAGTCCGGATGGTATCGCTGTCCGGACCTGCCCGTGCAAACTGATGGAGTGATCGACCAAACGATTAAGCACTGCGCGATGCTCAACTGAATGTAATGAGTATCAAATTTCATGAAGCGCTTTCGAGCTCTTCGTCTGTTGGATAGAGGTAGGAATCATGAACCATAAGATTATCGGAATTGTGTTGCTTGTCATCGGGTTGATTTTGCTCTTTTTGGCCTATCAGTCTTCACAGAGCATCGGCGATCAAGTGACGGAGGCGGTGACAGGGCGTTTCACGGATTCGACCATCTGGTACCTGATTCTTGGTGCAGCGTCCGCAGCAGGCGGTGTGGGCCTCCTGGTGTTCAGTCGATCCACAAGTCATTAATCATCCCGCTTGCTCGCCCATTGCCCGTTCGGCTGTAACGGGCGGGGCTAAATCGGCTTGGCGGCAAAACGAGACTTGATTGATCATGCATGAGCGACCCAGACTGAAGCCACCGGCGCATCTGATCTTCGGCTATATCCGGATCTCGCAAAGGGCTGATCGCCCGCATTGCTTGATCTGACTGCCTGTGCCGACGTTTTCATAGTGTGCGGAACCGAGCTGGAATTTGCCCAGGCAGATCGAGGTCTCCGACGGTCAGGTAGATCATGTCGGAAAACGCGTCCAGATGACGGAAGCCACTGGCCCGATTCTTGACGATCTTGACGATGCGATTGAGCCCCTCGGCAATGGCGTTGGTTACGCGGGTGCCGATGAAGGCCAACACCGCATCCTGGTGGCGCCGGAGGGTATGGACGAACTTGCGCAGCGGCTCCAGGCGACTGAGCAAGGCACTTTTGGTCCACTGCTTCAGGAACCGCTCTGCCGCCTAGGGTGCCTGGTAGGTCCAGAAGTGCTCGAGCTCTTCTTTCAGGCGCCAGGCGCGATAGATTCGCCGGTTGTGTTTGTCGAGCGCCTTGAGGTTGCGGGTATCGCGCCGGCTTCGGGTCGACGAATGGCGGTAGAGCAACCAGCGCAGCCCTTTGTACGCTCTGCGTTCATCCTTACTGGCCTCGCGCCACTGCTCTTTGCGGACCTCGTCGACGGCCTCGTTGAGCGCCTTGACGATGTGGAAGCGATCCAGCACCAGAGTGGCGTTCGGGCAGTGTGTCTGGATGGCACCGATGTAGGCCTGACTCATGTCGCAGCAGGCGGCCTGGATCCTGGCCTTCTGGTAGTCGCTGAGCGCTTCGTTGAAGAACCGGTCGATCGCCGCTCGGCCCTTGCCCTGGCCGATCCAGACCACGCAGGAGCGCTCCAGGTCATAGACCAGCGTGGCGTACTTGTGACCCTTGTGATAGGAGATTTCGTCAACGCCGATGGTCTTGAGGCCCCGGATGCGATGACCCTCGCGCAGCCGGCCAATGGTGCGATGGAGCAGGTCCGACAGGGTCGAGGCCGGCAACCGCAGCAGCTGGGCGGCGGCCTTCTGCGGCATGATCTGACAGTAGCGCAGGCGAAAGCGATGGGGCGGTTTGCCGAAGGCAAGAAGCCCCTGAGCGAAGCCGTTGCGCGTGCAGCATCAGGTATTCAAAGCGGTGACTCACCCGGCTCCCCGCCTCAGCCCAGGGTAGCCGCTCGGTCACCCGGCCGTGGATGTCACAACAGATCTCACGCGGCCAGTACATCAGCCAGATCGACCAGGGCCCGACCGGAATGTCACGCCAGTAGCGCGGCTCGGAGCGCTGCCGGACGATCTTGCCGCGCCGGCCACACGCTGGGCAGCGGCAGCCGTTCTTGTAGGGCTTGACCAGCACCTCCAGCCGGTTACCACGGCGAAAAGCCAGGCCGGCACAGAGGAAGTCCCTGAACTTGAGCAGCTTTGCGATAAACTTGAATGCGGCCATGGGGCTTTACCTCCTGTGTTGTTTGTTCGCGAAAACAAAACTTTACAGGAGGCCCATGTCCTCTCAAATCAGACCGGATCAGGCCTGAAATCCGTTGCGAGATTCGGATAGACCCATTTTTCCTGGCCTGGGTACAGACGGCAAGTCTGTCGCGAGTCTGCGCGCGCGTTGTGCCGCGCTGGGCTACGATGCATCGGACTGGGGCCAGGGTTTCAACACCGGACCCAAGGGCGATCTTGATGCCTGGCTGCTTGACTTGAAGTCAGCGGTCGTCGATCTGCTTTCCGGGAACACTCAGCCGGCCACCCTGATCGGCTGGAGCCTGGGCGGATTCTATGCGCGCGAACTCGCCAAGCTGATGGCCCCGAGCGTCCGCCAGGTAATCACGATGGGAACGCCTTTCAACGCGGTAGCCGACTGCAGCAACGTGGGCTGGCTGTTTCGCTTGCTGAACGGCAGTTCCGCGGCGGTCGATGCGGCGATGAGCCGGCGGCTGCGGGCTCCGCCGCCCGTGCGCACCACCTCGATCTACAGCCGCTCGGATGGCGTGGTCGCGTGGCAGACCTGTTGCCACCACAGGCGCTCTAGTCTGGTTCATGACATCGAGGTTGGCAGCAGTCATATCGGCATGACCTGGAACCGGGATGTGCTGGCCGTTGTGGCCGATCGGCTCGGCCAGCAAGCCGGACCCTGGCGCCGTTACGTGCGCGCCCACTGAGCGCCCTGGAGGATTTTCGGGGCCCCGGAGATCCAACGGCCAGCGCCTCGATGGCGCCCTATGTGGCTTGGCGCACATACCGGCAGACGCAGGTCTGCGACGATTCTTGGCGGACGGGGATGTGTTGATACCTGCTGACTCTGCAGCGATCAAGCGATCGTTCGTCCAACGCGTCCCATTCGCGGATTGGTCCTACCTCGACTCCGGATACCGGTATGCCCCTACGAACAGCCAAAGCCAAACATGGAAAGCCGGATTCGGCTCTCCAGCTGCAGCGGCACGAAGCCTTATTGCTCAAAGCCGGCGCGTTTCAACATGCGATTCTGAGCAGCCCAAGATTTTCGATTATTGCCACCGACGACAAAGGCCTCATCCAGTTGTTCAACCCGGGTGCCGAAGGCCTGCTGGGTTACGCAGCCTCTGAGCTTGTTGGGCAGATCTCCGCCAGTGATTTGCATGATCCACAGGACCTGGCCGCGCGCGCCCGGGTATTGAGCCGTGAGTTCGCCACCCCGATTGCCGCGGATTTCGCTGCAATGGCGTTCAGGGCCTCTCAGGGGATCGAAGACGTCTATGAAATGAACGTCATCCGCAAGGACGGCAGCCGCTTCCCTGCCGTTGTCTCGATCACCGCATTGCGTGACGACTATGATGATCTGATCGGCTACCTTTTGATCGGCACCGACAATTCGGTGCGTAAACGGGTCGAAACAGAGCTGCTCGACGCCATGGCCGCGGCCGACAAGGCCAACCATGCCAAGTCGGCTTTTCTTTCGAGCATGAGCCATGAGCTACGCCCCCCCCTCAATGCGATTCTCGGTTTCGCGCAACTGATGCAGTCCGGGTCGCCGCAGCCGACGACTGTCCAGCAGCGCAGCATCGACCAAATTCTGAAAGCCGGCTGGTACCTGCTGGAATTGATCAATGAAATCCTCGACCTGGCCTTGGTCGAGTCCGGCAAGTTGACGCTGTCGACAGAGCCTGTGTCATTGTCTGAAGTGATTGAGGAATGCAAGGTCATGATCGAAGGCCAGGCCCAGATGCGGGGCATCAGCCTGAGATTCCCAAGTGCAGACATTGGCCACTACGTCAAGGTTGACCGGACCCGCCTGAAGCAGGTCCTCATCAACCTGCTCAGCAACGCGATCAAATACAACCGCCCATCCGGATCCGTGGTCGTGGACTGCATCGTCACGAGACCTGGGCGCATCCGCATCTGCATCGAGGATAGCGGTGAGGGCCTATGCGAGCAAGACCTCGCGCAGCTGTTTCAACCCTTCAATCGGCTGGGACGGGAGATGACGGATGAGGAAGGCACCGGGATCGGCCTGGTAACGGCCAAACGCCTGATCGAAGTGATGGACGGAACGATTGGCGTGGAAAGCGCGGTCGGCAAGGGCAGTGTGTTCTGGGTAGAGTTGGCTATCACGAGTGAGCGCCAGCACCTGGTCGAGGACACTCAGAACGAAGCTAGCGCTTGTCAAGAGCAAGCGGTCGGCCAGAAATCGCAAGCCGTCCTCTATATCGAGGACAATCCGGCCAATATGCTGCTGGTGGAGGAATTAGTATCACGTCGGCCTGATCTGTGCTTTCTAAGCGCGACCGACGCCAGCTGGGGAATCGAGATGGCCCGGGAGTTTCTGCCGGACATGATCTTGATGGACATCAATCTACCCGGAATCAGCGGCATTCAGGCGCTGAAAATTCTGCGGGAGGATCCGGTGGCTGCGCATATTCCGGTGGTTGCGCTCAGCGGTAACGCCATACCACGTGATATCCGGAAGGGCCTGGAGGCGGGGTTCTTTCGTTATCTCACCAAGCCGATCAACGTCCATGACTTTTTTGCCACAGTGGACGCGACACTGGAATTCGTCAGGGCGAAATCGCCCGCTGCCGAGGTGCAGTCAAGCAGGAAATAGCAAGCATGAGCATGAACGTTGCCGAGATTCTTGGCGCAAAAGTTCTTATCGTCGATGATCAGTCGGCCAATGTGCAGCTGATCGAGCAGTTGCTGACTGAGGCTGGATATACCCGTGTGACTTCAACCATGAGGCCGCAGGATGTCTGCGCATTGCACAGGAAGAATCATTTCGACCTGATCCTGCTTGACCTGCAGATGTCCGGTATGGACGGGGTTCAGGTCATGGCCGGCTTGAAGGTCGATGCTCAGGACAGCTACCTTCCGGTCATCGTTCTGACTGCCCAGCCAGGCCACAAATTGCGTGCCTTGCAAGCCGGCGCAAAGGATTTCATCTGCAAGCCACTGGACTTGGTCGAGGTCAAAACGCGCATTCACAACATGCTGGAAGTCCGCTTGTTACACAAAAAGCTCGAGACTTACACAGCCGAGCTGGAGCGGCAGATAGAAGAGCGAACGGCCGAGCTGCGTGAGAGCGAAGCGCGTTATCGAAGTCTGACCGAACTGGCCTCGGACTGGTACTGGGAGCAGGACGAAAACGGCGACTTTACCAAAGTCTCCGGTCCGGTTCTGGAGATGCTCGGTATTCAGGTCGACGGTCTGACCGAAGATGCTAAAAGCACAGATGTCGAAGGCTGCGATGAACAAGAACTCGCGCACCTGCGGGCGCTCATTGCGGCACGCGAGCCCTTCCTGGATCTGGCCTTCAGTCGTGTCGATGCCGATGGTACACGGCGAGAGTATCGAGTCAGCGGGGAGCCGATGTTCAACGCCGCGTTTCGCTTCGTCGGTTATCGGGGTATCGGTCTGGAAGTGAACGTGGATTGGGGACTGAGCACGTAGGCATCCGATCGTGATTGCGCTGACGGCCAGCACCGCTTCCGAAAAAACAGAGGGTGCAAAGGCCGGGGCTGCGGCAAAGCTGGGAAAGAACGCAACGGTTGTTTCACTCGACCGAGTGCGGGTCGATGCCAGCGACCAGGCGCTGACGACCAATCAGGGTGTTCCACTCAGCGACAATCAGCATTCTTTGAAGCTTGGCTTGCGTGGCCCTTCGCCTTCTGTACGGCGCACATCATTCCCGGCATCGACTTCTCCAATGACCCTTTGCTCGGTGGTCGAATCCATTCTTATGTCGATACGCAGATCACGCGACTGGGCGGCCCCAACTTCCACGAGATCCCGATCAATTCGCCGCTGGCTGCAGTACAGAACAATCAGCGCGATGGCATGCACCGGCAGGCGCTCCATCGCGGACGTGTGGCCTACGAACCGAACTCAATGGCCGGCGGATGCCCGTTCCAGGCCGGAAGCATGGGCTTCGAGTCCTTCCCCGAACCCCTGTCCGGAGACAAAGTGCGCGGAAAACCAATCAAATTTGCGGAGCATTATGCACAGGCCTCGCTGTTCTTCGAGAGCCAGACGCCTGCAGAACAAGCGCATATTGCTGCCGCATTTCGCTTTGAGCTGAGCAAGGTGACCATCCTGGCCATCCGTGAGCGGATGCTGTCTTCACTGGTCAATGTTTCACACGATCTGGCCGCCGAGGTGGCGGCCGGACTCGGCATCGGGGTGCCTGCGGCGATGCCAAAAGCCATTGACGATGCACAGTCCCCGGAAGTCAGAGTTTCCCGGTCCTTGTCGCTGATGGCCCGGCCAGGCGATGGTGGCATCCGTACGCGCCAGATTGCCGTGCTGGTGGAGGATGGCGTCGACAAAGATGCAGAACTCAGGCCATTGACGGCTGTCATGGTGCAGGCTTCGCCCCCTCGTCAGAAAGCAGCAAACCATGATGTTTGACGGCTGGGACAGCCTCTTGAGGACCCTGGTCGTCGGTGTGCTGGCTTATGTGACGCTCGTCGTGTTCCTGAGAATCTCAGGCAAGCGTACGCTGTCGAAAATGAATGCCTTTGATCTGGTTGTTACCGTGGCCCTGGGCTCAACCCTGGCCACAATACTTCTGGCCAAGGACGTCGCTCTGGCCGAGGGTGCCCTGGCTTTTGCGCTATTGATCGGCCTTCAGTTCGCAGTCAGTTGGTCCAGCATCCGGGCAAGGTGGGTCCGGCGTCTGGCAACGGGCGAGCCGCTGATGCTGCTCTATGATGGAAAGTGTCTGACCGCAGCACTCCGACAGGCTCGGGTGACGGACGACGAACTGCGGGCGGCCATTCGCTCGGCCGGAGTCGAATCAATGGACCAGGTCCGGGCGGTTGTGCTGGAGACAGACGGCTCATTCAGCGTGGTCCAACCTAGCGAAGACGCTGACGCTTCCAGTCTTGTGGGCGTCAAGGAAGCTGTGAATCCACCTCTACGCACAAAGCCGTGATTGGCCTCGTTAGCGTCTTGACTCAAGGGACATGCTCATGACCGGATCCATTCTATCGACGACCCGCTTACGTGGCTTCGTCAGCTGGATCAAAAAACGCTTATGGGTCAGACCCCTCGCGCTCTCGGTACTGTCGGTTGCCGGGATATTCATCGCCAGCCTCGCTGATGATCGCGGTCTTTCCTCTATCCTGCCGGAAATCAGCATGGATTCAGTGGAGTCATTGCTGTCCATCATGGCCGCAAGCATGCTCGTAATAGCGACGTTCGCGGTGGGCTCCATGGTTGCCGCCTATGCCTCGGCCAGTACCAGTGCGACCGCGCGGTCTTTCTCTTTGGTGATAACCGACGATGTCACCCAGAATGCACTGTCTGCCTATATCGGTGCCTTCATCTTCAGCCTGGTTTCCCTGGTCGCCGTCAAAAATGCGATGTTTGACTCAGCCGGACTGTTTGCCATTTTTGCGCTGACCGTACTGGTCTTTGGCGTTGTCGTTGGCACCTTCGTGCGCTGGGTAGATCGAATCGCACGACTGGGCCGTGTCTCCAACACCATTGAGAAGTTGGAAAAAGCGACTGCCGCTGCACTGGATCGGCGCCGCCAATCTCCGATCCTGGGCGCGAGCCCCGCCACGCGCAGTCTGACCGGCGTTACGGGAACCGTCGTCCATTCTCCAACGGTCGGCTACGTCCAGAGCATTGACATGCAAGCCTTGCAGTCATTGGCTGAAACCTCCAAGTGCTATATGCGGGTTGCTGTTCTCCCGGGCGCCTTTGTCAGTCAACGTCAGGCGCTGCTCCGAGTGGTGGGGGCTGAACTGATCAATGCAAAGGAATGCGCCAGTGCGTTCAAAATTGGCCGAGCCCGTGCGTTTGAGGATGATCCACGTTTTGGTCTTGTTGCGTTGGCGGAAATCGGCGGGAAATCTCTTTCTTCGAGTATCAACGATCCAGGTACCGCCATCGAAATCATCGGAACCATGGTTCGATTGTTTGCTCTGTGGCAAATGCCGCTTGCAGACAAAGAGCACCTGAAAATCGAGTTTGACCGAATCTCGGCGCAACCCTTGGACATCGAAGATTTATTCGATGATGCCTTCACGGCAATTGCCCGTGATGGCGCGGGAATCGTTGAAGTTGCGGTCAGGCTTCAGCAGGCATTCGCGGCTTTGGCCGAAACCGATGACCAGGCGATGGCGGCTTCGGCCTGGCAGTTTTCCCGCATGGCGCTGGCGCGTTCAGAGCGAGCGATGTCCCATCCGAACGACATTGCGAGAGTCCGGACGGCTGCTGCATTTTCTGAAGCCGCATGATCGATTCATCCGATCATAATCGCTGGCCGACCGGATTGCACGCTTAGCCATAGTGGCCACAGCAACCCAATCATGAATCTCCGGATGTTGATCTCGGCGCGGTACCGCTTGGCGTCTCGATGCGACTGGCCTCATGTTCCGATGTCATGCTGCGCGACAGGCTAGCTTTGGCTTGACTCCATACGGTTATGAGAAATGCGGTCAACGGCACCGCGAGAATCATGCCCGTGATGCTTCCGAACACCGTCCCCCAGAAAAAGACGGCAATCACGACCAGCGCGGGGTGCAAGCCGGAACGATCCGCCATGATCTTGGGTGTCAGTATCCAGCTTTCAACAAGCTGCACGGTTGTGAACACGACCAGACTGAGCCCGAGTAGGCTGAGTCCACCTGACGGCTGGAGATAGGCCAGCGGCAGAACAATCAGCAACCCGGTGATGGTGCCGAGAAAGGGAACGATATTTAACAGCCCAAGGGCGAGTCCAATCAGTATTCCGGCCTTCAGATCAATGATGGTGAAGCCGATTGCAAACAAAATGCCCATGATCAACGCGATGACTAGCTGACCCTGGAAGAAGCCCGTTACTTGGGCCAGAAAGACTTCCATGAAATAAATCGTTTGTTTTTGCGTTTTGGTACTAAACACAGCCAGCACACTGGTGATTCTTTCGTGCAGCCGACCTCCGGAAAGCAAGGCGAAGAACAACAACAGCGGTACGAAACTCAAGCCTGCCATGCCACCAACGACCGATTTGAGAGTTCGTCCGGTTCCGTCAAGACCAGGCATCGCTTCCTTAAGCTCGCCGTCCTCCGCGCTGTCCTTGATCAGCTGTGCAATGCCTGGGAAATGGGTCAAGACATCGTCTTGCCAGCGCAGCAGAATCGGAAGGGCCAAATCAACCAATACGGCCAATTCCCGGGCTAAGGCAGGCAGCACCAGGACGACAATCGCGGCGACGATACCGAGGAAGCAGGACACCACGATCAGCGCCGCAGGTAACCGATTGATCCAGCTCAGTTGTTCAAGGTAGTTGACGGCAGGATAAAGGACAAGAGCAAGAATGCCGGCGACGGACAAGGGCAGGATCAGGTTGTAGAAATAAGCAAGGGCCAGGCCAAAGACCCAGGCGATCGTTGCCACGAGACATACCAATACGACAACGCTGAGCAAAACTGCGGTTGCCCTGAACAGGCGTCGCTCCACCGCTCCGAAAAGCGGCCCTTCGGACATCGAACTCACGAGGGCGGCGACGTGATGGTACCAGGCATGGCAATCTCCATTCGAACCCGCGGCAAGCTTGACCATTCGGGCTACAGTCGCTGCCGGTTCTAAATTCTCTGTCATTCATTGCGCCAATGCCGTTCGTTATCACACATAGGCGGTATGGGTCCACAAGGCTCAGGTTCTTTCAGCGTGGCCCAACGCACCGACGCGACATTAGGGGTCAGCAATAATGACCATCACGTCATACCGGTCCTATATGTTTCCGTTCTGACCGTGCCGCGCTGACATTCAGGTCACGCGGGACCACTTTGGAGTATTTGGCATGCAAACGAACACAAATGAACATAAGATCAATCAGAGCGTCGACAACGTAGCCGCCGGGGCGCACCAGGCTGTCGATCGGGCAGCTTCCGCCGCGAATCAAGCCGCGGAAAGTTTGAGCGACACCGGCCATGACATGAAGGAAACGCAGGAGAAGTGGCTGGCTGTTGCACGTGAGTATGTGCAGGAAAACCCAGCAACCGCGCTAGGAATTGCTTTGGCCGGTGGCTATCTTCTCAGTCGCCTGCTGCGCGCTGACTAGGAATATCGGTCTGCATGGCCAGTCACTTTGACAACACGCCAGCGCATCACGCCGACTCGGCTACCGAGGCATCCGGGCGCGAGCCCGGACTGCTGGAAACCGCCAAGTCCCTGGGCAAGGAACTGCATGGCTCAGTGCATGATCACCTGGTTCTGGCAGCTCTGGAGACACGACAAGCCGGCGAGAGTCTGGTTCAAATCATCGCGATGGGCGTCATGATGGCGAGCATGCTGCTAACGGCATGGCTGGCTTTGGTCAGCGCAGGTCTGTTCGTTCTGGTTGAGCGGTCCATCGTCTCCGCCGGTCTTGCCTTGCTGCTGGTCTTTGCGCTTCACGGACTGCTGGCGGTGGTCTTGCTTTTTGCCATTCGCCGGCGCAGCAGATCCTTGCTTTTTCCTACCACAATCAGTCGACTGCAACCTGCGGCTGGCTCGTCGAGCGATGCATCGCCATGACCGTCAAGCGCAGAAAATTCTTTGGCAATGACAGGCAAGCCCTGGGCGTTCAGATCCGTGCGGCGGCCGCTCGCCTTGATCGACGGAAGCACAAGATTGCGGCACTGGCTGAGACCGTTCCATCGCGCATCAAGTCGGAGTTGGTCTCTCCTGGCGGGCTGTGGATTGCTGGAAGCACGGGCTTTTTGCTGGCCGAATGGCTGCATCGGCCGACGACCGACGCGTCACCCGCCGATTCAAGTGGTCCTGCCCCGAGACGCCGCGTGCAGATTGCCGAGAAGTCGAAGCTCCTCTTGCTGTTGAAGTTCGGTATGCATTTGAATGCGCTTTGGGCGAAGGCTGATCCTGCGGGTACTGGGGCTTCATCCGGAGGTCAATGAGCTCGGCTATCCCACGCGGATGCCGGACATTGATCCGATCACGCCGAAGGCTGACAGCAACCAGATAATCACGGCGATAATCACCACGACATTCAGGATCTGCTTGATGGTGTGTTGCATGGGAATAAAGCTGTTGATCAGCCACAAAACCACGCCAACGACAACCAGGGTAATAATCAGGTTGATGAGCGACATACAGAGTCTGCTTGGCGAGTTGAGTGAGGTTCCAATATAGAATCCTGACGCTACCGGCTCTGTGCCCCACCGCACACAAGGCGACTTTTTTCGCGTGAATGCCCGGCCGGCATCGCGAACAACGAATACTGTAGGTATTTCGTGGCCGTTAATAATACAAGGCCGAGTGTGCCGAATCCGGGCTCAGGGCGGCGCAAGCCAGCTCAAGTCGCCGCGCCAGATCTCGGCGCTGCTCGACCCATGGATGATCCATTGCCATAGGCTGGCCCGCAAGGATGCTTTGTCCCAAACAGGGGCGATCCTGCTCCTCCAAGACCGTTGCCAGATTCAGGCGGGCTGGCCAATAGTCTGGCTGAATGTGCAAGGCCCGTTCGAAACTGTTGGCGGCTTCTGCCAGTGCTCCGAGCGTGTGATGCGCGTTACCTGCCCCCATCCAGGTAAGCGCCTCTTGCGGCCAGTACCTGGTCGCAGACTGCCAGGCCTGAAGACGGAGATGACCGGGGGCGTGATCGTCGAAGTCAGCCAAGGCGCGGACTACCAGGGCAAAGTCGCGGTGTACGGGAAGCTCGCCGGGCCTGAGTGCCACCATGGCCCAGCGTGAGGCCCAATCCCATTGCCGCATCCAAGGCTGCAAGCGAGTCACCTGCACGGGCTCTTCGCCCGAGCGCATCAGAATTTCGCCCCGATCACGGTCATAGCCGATGACTACGGCGTAGTGCCACGTCGGCCGGCTAGGCAATCCCAGGTTTTGCAGAATCAGTACCGGCCGTCCGGCGACCACCTCGGCCAGCACGGCCTCGAGCTCGCCGGGTACGCGAAAGGGTATGCGTTGAAAGTGGCGGGTGGCGGCCAATAACTCCACCTGCAAGCTGCCCTCCAGGCCCGGGACATAAATCCGGTCAACCAGCTCTCCATAGGACGGACTGGCAGCGGAGGCCTCGAGTATGGTGGCCAGCGCCGCCGGACCGCAGTGATGCTCAAGCTGAGGGTGGAAGGGTGTTTCGGTCAATTCGACGCGCCGTTCCCAGGTTTCGGGAATGGTGGTATCGAAGGTGGCGCAAGCGGTGATGAGCAACAGAAAAGGCGCGGCCATGACAACCGCGCCACGGGCAATGCGTTTAGACATCAGCGCCGGAAGAAATGCATGACCATGAGGACGATAAAGACAACGCCAAGGACATAAACCACCCCGGCGGCGCCTGCCGGCATTTCATCAATGCGACCGGCAATCAGCTCAAGCTCCTCAGCGCTCATGTCGGCCACTCTGGCCATTGCCATTTCATGGCTGACGCCCAGTGCAGTCAATTCAGCCGCAACGCTGTCCTGCAAAAGAAAAGCCTCGACACGAACTTGAATGCTGCCGGTCTCCAGAGCCAAGGCATCTCCTGTTGAAACGAGTTGCGCCTGGGCCGGCATCAGGAAAGCGATCATGGCCAAAGCGACTAGTGAATTTGCGAAAAAAGATCTGATCATTTTGGTGCTCCTGTTGTGTCTCTCAGTTTGATGTCGTTCGACCTTCGGATCCTGAGAGCTGGATTCATCGGGTTGGGTTGGCGATCGATCACCACAGCCGAAGGCGTATGCTCCTTCGTGGTTCAGCATGCCTAGCATCCAATCGGCTGTCGGTGCGCTAACGAACCGTTACTCGCCTTGTTGTCGCCGTTGTGCGCGATCGCACAGATGAGGCGCACTGACAGGCGCATGCTGTGAACCTACCCTCGCTCGGTTGATTAGCCGAAGGAACAGGATCATGTTGTTTACTATCGCTGCCATTCTTGCCGTTC
>PWQG01000193.1 GCA_003556835.1 Gammaproteobacteria bacterium | reverse complement strand
ATAACCCCGGCATGGGACTACCCGGCATCACTGGCGTCATCTGCCTTCTACTTGGTGCATTCGCCCTGAACATGCTGCCCATCAGTTACGCCGGTCTCGCACTCATGATAATTGGTATTGTGCTGATGGCATTCGAGGTTTTCAGTCCAAGTTTCGGCGTATTCGGCATAGGCGGACTGGCTGCCTTTGTGCTGGGCTCCATCATGCTCATGGACACGAATCTTCCCGCCTACCAGATCTCGATGCCGCTGATCGCCGGCCTGGCCGTAGGCACATTCGGCTTTTTCATGATGGTGGTGGGGGCCCTGGTCAAATCGAGGCGCCAACGGATCACCATTGGCAACGAGGCCATGATTGGCGAGCTGGCGCGCGCCATGGAAGATTTCGACACGAAGGGACACGTATTTGCGCAAGGGGAAACCTGGCAGGCCGTCAGCAACCGGCCGGTCCGCAAAGGCGACAGCCTGCGTATACGCAAAGTAGATGGCCTCACTCTTGAAGTAGACCCGGACAAACGGGAAGCGGAGTGAGTCGCAGCTTGTTTGGCAGAAATCGAAGGAGTCTGTAATGGAAATTTTTGCACTTGTACTGGCCGCACTGGTTGCAGGCCTGCTCTTCAGCGCCTTCAACATATTGCGGGAATACGAACGTGGTGTGATTTTCCTGCTGGGGCGCTTCCAGAGCGTCAAGGGGCCCGGCCTGATCATTGTCATCCCGGGCATCCAGCAGCTCGTGCGGGTCAGCCTGCGCACCGCAGTCTGGGACATCCCTTCGCAGGACCTGATCACAAAGGACAACGTCTCGGTCAAGGTCAATGCCGTGCTCTACTTCCGGGTGGTGGATCCGCAGAAAGCGATCATCAATGTGGAAGACTTCATGGAAGCCACCAGCCAACTGGCCCAGACCACCCTGCGCTCGGTTCTTGGCCAGCACGAACTCGACGAATTATTGTCGGAGCGCGAACGACTGAATACCGATGTTCAGGACATCCTGGACTCACAGACTGACAACTGGGGCATCAAGGTGAGCAATGTGGAGATCAAGCATGTCGACATTGACGAGAGCATGATCCGCGCCATTGCCCAGCAGGCGGAGGCCGAGCGCACCCGACGCGCCAAGATCATTCATGCCGCAGGCGAATACGAGGCCTCGAAACAACTGGTGGATGCGGCTGCCCAACTGTCCAGCCAGCCAGCTTCACTGCAGCTGCGTTACCTGCAGACCCTGACGGAAATCGCCAGCGAGAAGAATTCCACCATTGTATTCCCCCTGCCCGTGGACTTTATAGAAGGCCTGGGCAAGTCCCTGCAAGGCGGCAAGGGCAAGGTGGATCCGGCGGAACTGGCGAGCCGACTCTCATCAGCGAGCAATGCGCAGGATAGCGATGATGATGGAGGCGGCAAGCCCTCGAAGTAGAATCAACTGAACACCCAGCGGGCAGCGAACGGGAGCACCCCGCCCCCGTCGCTGCCCGGCCGCCTTTCACCTCCGGGCCGTTTATCTTCTGAAGACGTTCATTCCCTGCAGATGAGCACGAAATGCCTGCAGATGGCGTCGATTCGGCAGCCCGGTAAACTGGATTTTGCCAGCCATTTGCAGTATCCTTCCCGCCTCTTTTCAGCCCTGCCGGGGCTGACACGTCAAAGCACCGCGGGGCCCGCCTGAACAGGCCCGCATCAAGCTGGAAATTCGGGGATCATGACAGAAGCACGCACGAGCAAGGCGGATGCTGCCGGCAAGGCAGTCACGGACACACAATTTGTATTCAACTTCGGACGCCAGACGGATGGCAACGCCCGCATGCGTGAGCTGCTCGGGGGTAAAGGAGCCAATCTGGCCGAGATGGCATCCATCGGACTGCCGGTACCACCCGGTTTCACGGTCAGCACCGAAGTCTGTACCCATTTCTATGCCAATGATCGCCAGTACCCGGAGTCCCTGTCCGCCGACGTGTCCCTCGCCATAGAGGCGATTGAGCGACAGATGGCCCGCGGCTTCGGCACCCCCGAAAACCCGCTGCTGGTTTCGGTACGCTCGGGTGCCAGGGATTCGATGCCCGGCATGATGGACACCATCCTCAACCTGGGCCTGAACGATGCCACCGTGGATGGACTTGCGGCCATCTCCGGCAATGCGCGCTTCGCCTGGGATTGTTACCGCCGCTTCATCCAGATGTACGGCGATGTGGTAATGGGTGTCCAGGCGGAAAACGATGAATCCTCCGATCCCTTTCACGACCTGCTCGACGAACTCAAAGTATCGCTTGGCAAGGAACATGATCATGAGCTGACGGCCTATGAACTGCAGGAACTGGTCAAACGCTACAAGCTCCTGATCCGCCAGCGTACCGGCACCGCCTTCCCACAGGACGTACATGAGCAACTTTGGGGCGCCGTTGGTGCCGTCTTCGGCTCCTGGAAAAACGATCGTGCCATCCTGTACCGGCAGCAGTACGGCATTCCGGCCGAATGGGGCACCGCAGTCAACATCCAGGCCATGGTGTTCGGCAATGCCGGTGATGATAGCGCCACCGGCGTCGCCTTCACCCGTGACCCGGCCACCGGGGAAAAGGCCTTCTACGGGGAATACCTGACCAATGCCCAGGGCGAAGATGTGGTCGCTGGCGTACGCACGCCCAAGGCGATTGCTGCGTTGGAACAGGAAATGCCGGCCATGTTCAAGGAGCTGGAAGCGGTACGCAGCAAGCTCGAGGGTCACTTCCGGGACATGCAGGACTTCGAGTTCACCATCGAAAACGGTCGACTGTTCATTCTTCAGACCCGCAACGGCAAGCGGACCGGACTTTCAGCCATCCGTATCGCCGTGGAGATGAACCGCGAAGGCCTGATGGACCAGCGCACCGCCCTGCTCAAGATTCCCGCCGAATCGATCGACAGCCTGCTCGTGCCGGTATTCAATTCCGAAGCCCTGAAAGCGGCCAAGCTGATCTGCAAGGGCTTGCCAGCGGGCCCCGGGGCAGCCACCGGCCGCGTTGTGTTCACAGCAGCCCAGGCGGAAATCGAATCGCGCAAGGGCAACAAGGTGGTGCTCTGCCGCACGGAAACTTCCCCGGATGACCTGAAGGGAATGCTCTACTCGCAGGGCATTCTCACCACACGCGGCGGGGTGTCCTCACATGCCGCACTGGTGGCGCGACAACTGGGCAAGGTCTGTGTCTGCGGCGCCGGCGACATCCGCATCAATTACGAAAAACGCACATTGAGCGCTGGTGGCCTGACGCTCAAGGAAGGCGACTACATCTCCATCAATGGCAGCACCGGAGCCATCTACGAAGGGCTTGTCGAGAACGCCGACTCCGAGGTCAAACGCGTCCTCGAAGGGACCCTGGACGCCGGGGAAAGTTATACCTACGAGCTGTTCCAGACCATCATGAAATGGTCTGATGAACATCGGCGACTACGAGTCCGGACCAATGCCGACACGCCAGCCATGGCCGAACAGGCGGTGGCCTTTGGTGCGGAAGGCATCGGTCTGTGCCGGACCGAACACATGTTCTTTGAAGGCAGCCGGATTGACGACATGCGTCAGATGATCCTTGCGGTGGACGGTGTCAATCGCCGGGCCGCCCTGGACAAACTGCTGCCCTTCCAGCGCGAGGACTTCGTCGGCCTGTTCCGCGCCATGGCCGGGCGACCTGTCACCATTCGCCTGCTGGATCCGCCACTGCACGAGTTCCTGCCCCAGGATGACGCTGTCCGTCGCCAGTTGGCTGACAAACTGGGCCTGCCACTGGAATTTGTCATCGACCGGATCAAGGCACTGCATGAAGAGAATCCGATGCTGGGCTGCCGCGGTTGCCGCCTGGGCATCC
>PWQG01000103.1 GCA_003556835.1 Gammaproteobacteria bacterium | reverse complement strand
GTGCCCAGGCGGTGGCGGCGCTTACCTATGGTACCGAAAGCATTCCGCGCGTGGACAAGATTGTGGGGCCGGGCAATGTCTTTGTGACTGCCGCCAAGAAACAGGTTTTCGGGGATGTGGGCATCGACATGATTGCCGGCCCGTCAGAGCTGACGATCATCTGTGACGGAAAGACTGATCCGGACTGGATTGCCCTGGACTTCTTCTCCCAGGCTGAGCACGACGAGATGGCGCAATCCATACTGATCAGTCCGGATGAGGCCTTCCTGGATGCAGTCCAGGCCAGCATCGATCGTCTGCTGCCACAGATGTCACGCCGCGAAATCATCGAACAGTCCCTGCAGGATCGTGGTGCCCTGATTCATGTGGCAAGCCTGGACGAGGCGGTGGCGGTGAGCAATCGCATTGCGCCGGAGCACCTGGAGTTGTCAGTCGAGGATCCTGATGCGCTGTTGCAGGATATCCGCCACGCTGGTGCGATATTCATGGGGCGGCACACGCCGGAGGCCCTTGGAGACTACTGCGCGGGGCCTAGCCATGTGCTGCCGACCTCTGGCTCGTCGCGCTTTTTCTCACCCCTGTCGGTTTATGACTTTCAGAAACGCAGTTCGCTGATCTTCTGCTCGCCGGAAGGGGCACGTCGTCTGGCGGGCGTGGCGGAGGAGCTGGCCAATAACGAACAGTTGGAAGCGCATGCCCTGTCAGCGGCATGTCGAGCGCGCAAGCTCTACTGATCGTATCGGACGCGGGTGTTGAGCGGTTTCACTGTGACGACATCTGGGTTCTGTACTGGGCAGTACCGGTGCCCAGTTCGACCGGCACCTCCAGGTAGTCCCCATCCCGATAGAGAGTCAGGTCGACGACCTGGCCGGGCGGTTTGCGATTGATCTGCTCAATGGCGTTGATGACGCTGGTGATTTGGCGACCGTCAATGGCTGCCATCACGTCACCGGCCCGGATGCCGGCCATTTCGGCCGGACTTGAACGATTCACCTGCTCAACCAGCAAACCTTCGATGTCGGGGCGACCGAAGAAGTCCCGGCTCGTCTCCGGTGTCAGCAGCTCGCCAGTGATCACTCCGAGATAACCCGGCTTCACCTCGCCGAATTCCATCAGTTGCTCTGCCACCAGCATGGCTTTGTTGATCGGCACCGCAAAGCCGATTCCGTCCGAAGCGCCGGTTTCCGAATAGATGAAGGAATTGATTCCGATCAGTTCGCCTTCGGTATTGATCAGGGCTCCACCGGAATTGCCGTAGTTCATGGCTGCGTCGGTCTGGATGTATTCCACGATGGGGAGGCCATCCCGGGGAATGCCCAGGGCACTGACTATGCCGCGTGATACCGATTTCTGATGCATCAGGTCGCGTCGCGGGTAGCCTATGGCCAGGACGGTATCTCCCACGCGTACGCTGTCCGATGATCCGACTGTGACCGGGCGGGGTGTTTCCTGCGAATCAATCCGAAGCAGAGCCAGATCCGTCTCCGGGTCGGCACCGACCAGCTCGGCCCGGGCGATTACCGTATTGTGGATGTTGTCACCAAAGTGCACCTCGATCTCCTCGGCACCTTCGATGACGTGCAGGGCCGTCAGGACATACCCGTCTTTACCGACCGCGACACCGGAGCCCAGGCTGTCCCAAAGGCGCTCGGAAGGCAGGTCCTGCAGCAGTTCACGGAACACCGGCGGCAGTTCATGGGCGGGGGGAAGTTCAATGCGTTCGCGGATGGTGGAATGAATGCTGACCACTGAGGCGGCTGCCCGCTCCACGGCGTCCGCATAGGAAACGTCGCGCGAGATTTGGGGGCCGGTCTGCACGGCAGCCAGGTCTTCGCGCAGCTGCTGCTGCGCAGTCGACAGTTCGGTGATCTGCTGGTACTGGAACAGCGCGACGGCAAACAGCACGCCGGCGATGACGGGCCATGTGATGAATTGCAATGCCGTCTTCATGACTGCTGTCCATCCCTGTTCGGGGTCGGTTTCCGATGATCGCCCATGCCCTCATTATGCGGACATTGCGCTCAACTGTGAAGCGATATCGGAAGCCGGTTCCCCCTGGCCCGTCTGGGCCGCTAGCGGAGGATGCTGCGTTCCTGCATTACAACCAGCACCTGATCCAGGCATTCGTCCACCGACAGGGTCGAGGTGTCGAGCTCCAGGTGCAGATCGGCCGGCGGTTCATAAGGGAATGATATGCCGGGGATATTTGCTGCTTCCTTGGTTTCGGCTGCGGCGTAGAGCCCACTGGGATCGCGCTGGCGACAGATTTCGATCGGCGGATTCAGGTAGACGATCACGCAGTTGTCCTTGCCGATGACCGACAGGGCATGTTCCCGGGAATCCGGGTTGGGTGCCACAAAGGCGGCGCAGCAGATCAGCCCGGAGTCGTTGAGCAGACGTGCCACGTTGGCACTGCGCCGAAGATTCTCGGCCCGGCCTTCTTCGTCATGAGGCAGATCCTTGCTGATGCCCAGGCGCATGGCCTTGCCATCCAGCACGGTGCTGACACGCCCCATGTCGAATAATCGCCGTTCAAGACCATGGGCCAGGGTCGACTTGCCGGAACCGGATACCCCGATGAACATGATCGTGGCCGGTTTCTGGCCGTAGCGCGCGGCTCGCTCTTCCTTGGTGACGTGGGTGATGCTGGACTTGTCGCCACGTTGTGGGTCAGCGGCGGCATCCAGATTGATCATGCCGGCACCGACGGTCACATTGCTGAGCGGATCGATGACGATGAAGGAACCGGTGAAGCGGTTGCGATCATAGCTGTCGATACAGACCGCTTCGTCCACATTGATCTCGCAGTAACCGATCTCGTTCAGCTCCAGGGCGGGCGCCGGGAAATGCTCCAGGGTATTGACGTCGATCTGGTGTCGCAGTCCACTGATCCGGCCTTGGACGGTCTTGGTGCCCAGTTTCAGTTCATAGGTCTGGCCTGGCAACATGGGTTTTTCCGCCATCCAGACAAGGGTTGCAGGAAAATTGTCAGAGATCCGGGGCAGATTGTCGCGATGCACGATCATGTCCCCCCGGCTGACATCAATTTCGTCCTCCAGGGTCAGGGTGATGGCCATTTCAGCGTGGGCCAGTTCCAACTCTTCGTCATAAGTGACGATGGATTTCACCCGACTGGTTTTCTGCGAGGGCAGCACCATGATCTGGTCGCCCTTGCGGATGACACCGGACGCCATGGTGCCACAGAAGCCGCGGAAGTTGAGGTTTGGCCGGTTGACGTACTGGACCGGGAAGCGGACATCGTCGTAATTGCGGTCAGCGGCAATTTCAACGGTTTCCAGCAGGTTCATCATGGTCGGGCCGTCATACCAGGGGGTGCTGTCACTCGGGTTGACCACATTGTCACCCTTCAGCGCCGAGATCGGTACGAAGTGGAAGTCGGCCTGCTTCAGTTTCTTGCTGAACTCCAGGTAATCGGCCTTGATCTGTTCGAACCGTTCCTCGCTGAAGTCCACCAGGTCCATTTTATTGACGGCGACCACGATATGCCGGATGCCCAGCAGTGAGGTGATGAAGCTGTGGCGACGGGTCTGTACCTGCACGCCGTGGCGGGCGTCGATGAGGATGACCGCCAGGTCGCAGGTCGAGGCGCCGGTAGCCATGTTACGTGTGTATTGTTCATGACCCGGCGTGTCAGCAATGATGAACTTGCGCCTGGCCGTGGAAAAGTAGCGGTAAGCCACATCGATGGTGATGCCCTGTTCGCGCTCAGCCTGCAGGCCGTCGACCAGCAGGGCCAGGTCCATCTCCTCGCCCGTGGTGCCTGACTTGATGCTGTCCGCCCGGATGGCGGCAAGCTGATCCTCGTAGATCATCTTGGAGTCATGCAGGAGGCGGCCGATGAGGGTGCTTTTCCCGTCATCCACGCTGCCGCAGGTCAGCAGACGCAACAGCTCCTTGCGTTCAT
>PWQG01000366.1 GCA_003556835.1 Gammaproteobacteria bacterium | reverse complement strand
TTCGGACATGGCGCGTCCGTTACGGATTGAATTGGCCGGTGGGCTGTATCACGTGACGTCTCGTGGCGACCGGCGCGAGGCGATTTATCTGGATGACGGAGACCGGCGGGGCTGGCTGGATTTGCTGGGCGAGGTCTGCGAACGGTTCAACTGGCGCTGCCACGCCTACTGCCAGATGACCAACCATTACCACCTGGTGGTGGAGACCCCGGAGGGCAATCTCGCCAAGGGCATGCGCCACCTTAATGGCGTCTACACTCAGCACGTCAACCGCACCCATCGGCGTGTCGGGCACGTCTTCCAGGGTCGCTACAAGGGCATTCTGGTCGAAAAGGACGATTACCTGCTCGAACTGGCCCGCTATGTGGTCCTGAATCCGGTGCGTGCCGAGATGGTCAACGACGCGGCCGACTGGCCTTGGAGCAGTCACCGGGCGATGCTCGGTGCTGTGGAGACCCCCGACTGGTTAACCTGCGACTGGCTGCTTCGCCAGTTTGGCGTAACCAGAACCAAAGCGGTTGCCCGGTATGTCGATTTCGTGCGCGCGGGCATCGGGCTGCCGCCCATTTGGGATCAACTGCGCCAGCAGATCTACCTGGGTAGCGGCGCTTTTGTTGCCCGGATGCAGGCGGAGATTGAATCAGCCGATTGCTTGGCCGAGGTGCCCCGTGCACAGCGGCGTGCGCCGGCGAAGCCGCTGTCAGAGTACCTGCAACACGGTCGGTGTGGCATGGCAGAGGCCTACGCAACCGGCGACTATACCCTGAAGCAGATAGCCGACTGTTTTGGCGTGCATTACTCCACCGTGAGTCGGGCCGTCAGAGTCTTCCAGAAGGCCCAACCCTAGAGTTTTCCGCACCAGCCCGTGCAGTTCTGGCACGATCTTCGCTTTTCTTTAGTTTGATGGGGCATTCAGCGCGGTTCGAATGCCTGCAGGTGACAACGACTGTCAGCTGGTGACAAGAACGGGCATGGGGCTGGGCTATATGGTCAAAAAACCGAGTGGTTTTACGTTGATAGAGTTGATGATTGTCGTGGCGATCGTCGGCATCCTTGCGGCAATCGCTTTGCCCAGTTACATGGGCTATACGGCGCGTGCCCAAGCCAGCGAGGCTTTTACGATCTCCGCGCCGGTAAGGTCGGCCGTCGCAGAGTTCTACAATGAGAAAGGGCGTGTTCCGACGGATGCCGAGGCTGGGGAGTTGTTCAGCGATAATCTAGCTGGGAAGTATGTCGGGTCCGTCACTTTGGAGGGAGGCGGAGAAATAGAGATCCTTTTTGCGAACGGGGCTTTGGAGGGAGAGTCTATTACTCTATCTCCAGAAGCTGCTACGAGTCAGTTGAGTGGATGGTCCTGCTTAGCTGAGCCAAGTGTCGAGCGCCATCTGCCAGATGCTTGCAAATGACTTTCCAACGAACTAGGCGAACTAGGGGTCGGCGAACTAGGGGTCAGGTCTTGCAATGCTATTTACGTGTCGGATGACTCTGGGGGCGGGGGTGGTTAGCCATCCATCAGGATGCGGCGTGTGACGCTCGCCGGTGTCGTCATGCGTCACATCTGTCAGATCGCGTCAGCCGGTTAGATCGCCGAGCGTTGACGTCATAACGTTTTGGCACCAGGATGTCATGACATCCTGGTGCGTGGTAGCGAGACCATGACTGAAGCATCCAAGCGTTCGACTATCTATCTTGACGCCCAACTGCACGCGGCGCTCAAGCTAAAGGCAGCCCATAGCAATCGCACGATCTCTGACATTGTCAATCAAGCGGTTAGGGAGGCCTTGGCAGAAGATCAGGAGGATCTGGCGGCGTTTGAAGAGCGCGTTGCGGAGCCGACCCTCAGTTATGAGGCCCTGCTTGATGACCTGAAGGCGCATGGCAAGTTATAAACTCGTCTTCAGACGGTCCGTCGCCAAGGATCTGCGGTCTATCCCGAACAAGGACGTTAACAGGATCCTTCAGCGGATAGAGGCGCTCCGCGAGGACCCACGCCCACCGGGGAGCGAAAAACTCTCTGGCCAGCCGCGATACCGGATACGGCAGGGGCGCTATCGCATCCTGTATCAGATTGAAGATGATGTTCTGGTGGTCACTGTCGTCAAGGTAGGCCACCGGCGGCATGTCTACAGGCGTGGCAGATAACGGTTCAGGTGACCCCGCGCGCTGTTTAGCCGGGTAGGTTTGTCAGGCGTTGCTCCAGGTCGTGTGGAGCAACGAATCCTTGGGTTTTCTTGTCCAGAGGGCGTGACTCCAGTAGCCCCATTCGAGCGAGGTCAAGCAGGTCCTTTCTGGCCGTGGCGTAGGCCACCTGATGACTTGTCTGGTGGGTTTTGATGGTATACCGGTGACCGGGTTTGCGAATGCCGTGACCCAAGAGCGCGATCTGGCGGTGGTTCAGGTGCCGGTTGTCATGTAGCAAATCCATGATGCGACTGATTTGCTCGCTTTTCGCCTTCAAGTAACGATCTAGTTGTTCCAGCGCGCGGTTCACGACTGCAACCTGGTCGATAAGAAAGTAGGTCAGGTCGTTTTCGTCGGTCTCGGTGTAAAGGAATGAGCGGGCATACCGGGCTGGCGCTTGCTTGATGACCCGGGAGATAGAGACGTATTCCAGCAACCAATAGCCGGCCCGCGCCGCGGACCAATAGAACAGTGCCCGTGCGACGCGACCGTTGCCATCCACGAAGGGGTGAATATAGGCCAACCAGAAATGCAGGATGATGGCGCGAATAATGGGGTGCAAGAAGCCATCGCCCTGTGCTTCGGCGTTTGCGAACCGGGTAAGTGCCTCAATTTGTGCCGGCAGGCATTCAGCAGGTGGCGGGGTGTGTAATACGGTGCCATCGCGGTGGTCCACCACCTGCACACGTTGTTCCTGTGGGCGCTGAAGGCGACCGGCGGTATCCGGGTCCTCCAGGGTGGACTGTGTCAAGCGAGCATGCAGGTCCAGGATAAGGTCGAGGGATAGCGGCTCATCGCCCAGTTTGACGATATGCCGCATGGCCTCGAAGTTGTTGAGGATCATCTGCTCACTTTTGTCCCGTGGCCGCCGGTGCTCTCGCAGCATTTGCGCCGCTTCCTGGCGGGTGGTCGATGCCCCCTCCAATTGGCTGGAGGTGATCGCTTCTTCGATCAGCGAGCTAATCAGAAAGCGATCTCTGGACTCTTCCGAGGTCACCGGCTCTGGTGCTGCGATGCGACCGCTGGCGTGGCTGTCAATCCTGTGAAGCCCAGCCAGTAGCGGGTCAGGCATGGTGTAGACGAAGGGTTGGCCTGCGCCCCCCGTCAGCGGTATTTCACGGTAGCTGGCACGGCGGGCGCGTTTGATGGCGAACCACCATTGCCGGCTGTTTAGGCCGCTGGGCGGGGCCTTATGGCGTAGCTTGTCCCAGTGCAGATATTTTCCGCCGGGTGCCTGCCCCGCTGTGCAGTGAAGGGCTGCTCTCAGCTCTGCCTCGCTCATCTGGTTAAGCTGTTCAGGCCTTGGGGGCGGCACCGGGAGTTTCATGGGGAGGACCGGTTTGCGATATCTCCGAGAAATTTATCAGATTGTAGGCTTGTTGATAAATTTCGGGCAGATTTATCAGTTTTGCTTGGGCGCATGTCCGGGCAACCGGCCAGAGAGTCGGTTAATGCCACTCGCTACTCCATCTCCAACTTTTTCAGCTTGTACCGCAACGACCGAAAGCTAATCCCCAGCAACCCGGCTGCCGCCGTCTTGTTGCCGTTGGTCTTGGCCAGTGCGCGCTGGATGGCGGTGCGCTCCAGGTCTGCCAGGTAGTCTTCCAGTTCGAAGCCCTCTTCGGGTTCGGGTTCTGCCAGTCCGCCGTTTGCTTGCCCCGCCGTCGCGGTATCTCCCCTGTCCGGCAGGTGCAGGTCGGGCACATCGATGACCCCCTCGTCCGCCAGGGTCAGCGCCCGCTCCAGGATGTTCTCC
>PWQG01000430.1 GCA_003556835.1 Gammaproteobacteria bacterium | reverse complement strand
TGATATACGGGACTCCACCGGTCTTACCGCAAGATTGGTGGAACAGGGGCTCAACCCGGCATCGCATTTCAGTATGCGATTTTTCGATCCGATCAACACGGTGGCCGAAGCCTATGGTGGCATAAAGGTCTTCATTGAAGGCGATGCGGTCATATTCAGTTTTCTGGAGTACGATCACAGCCCCCAGCAATGGTTCAGTGTTGCCCGCGCCTGTGGGATGGCACGGGCCATGCTGGATATCATCCGGGCCAGTAATCGCTACTCACAACAGGCGAACCTGCCATTACTGGAGACGGGGATCGGCATCTGCTACCGTAATGATGCGCCGCAATACCTTTTCGACGGGGATCGGCCGATCATGATCTCGTCAGCTGTTGCCGGTGCGGATCGTCGATCGTCTTGCGCCTGGCAATTGCGTGAGTATCTTCAGGACTCGCCTTTCCAGGTGGAGGCGGTCGAGATGCCCGATGGACACGGGCAGTCAGTGCGCCAGATGTATTACAATGTCAATGGTGTCTGTCTGGAGCCGGAGGCCTTTGCCAAGCTGGAGTCGGAAATTTCCCTGCAATCTTTCACGGCTTCTGTCGGGGGAGCGAGTCACCACTTTTACCGGGGTGAATATCCCGATACGTCGGGCCGCAGGAAGCAGCTTTTGATTCGGGAGGGTCGCACTGGCAGCTGGCTGGATGGCGTTTACTCCGCGGGCAAACAGTCGTCTTCTCCCTTCTATGAAGTGGTGGCTGACCCTGGTCTACTCAAAAAGATTGGTGGGGAAGACATCGAGGCTTGATTTATGGTTCTACCGGATCGGTAAGGCGGTTTCAGTCTTGATCTCTTCCATGACAAAGCTCGCAGTGACATCGAACAGATCCGCTGCAATCAGCTTCTGGTAGAGCTTGTCGTAGCCTGGCATATCTGCGACGACGGCCTTTATCAGGTAGTCGATCTGGCCGCCAAGGCGGTAGACCTCCAACACCCCGTCGATATCCTGTACCACCTGACGGAAGTTATCAGCCCAGGCGGTGTTGTGCTGATTGGTTCGGATGGTGATGAAGACCTTCAAACCAAGTCCGATCTTTGCCGGATCCAGCAGGGTAACCCTTCCACGGATGACGCCGCTCTCCTCCAGTTTCTGTATACGCCGCCAACAGGCCGATTTGGAAATGCCGATGTTTTTGGCCAGTTCGGCCACCGAAAGCGAGGCGTCTTTCTGCAACAATTGCAGGAGATGGCGTTCCTGTCTGTCCATAATTTCGTTCTCCGAAGTGGTCCGGGCCCGTGGCTTGCGGGAACAATATGCCATAAAAAGAGATTTAATCGGGATTATGTTTCATTAATAGGAGGTTTGGCAACTCGAAAAGGCACAATGTTTCTACTTTCCCGGTTTATCATGGACTCACGTTAAAACATCGTCAGATGGGATTCCCGGGGGTTCTATGCATGAACTGATTGAAAAAATTCGTCATTCGGTGATCGGCCACCGTTGCAGCATTCCCACCGTGTTTGGCGATCGTCCCTTGATCTACGCGGATTACACCGCTTCCGGTCGAAGTCTTGATTTCATTGAGGATTACATCCGCCAACAGGTGCTGCCCTGGTATGGCAATACGCATACAGAATCCAGCCATACGGGAGCGCGTACCACATCGCTGCGTGAATGGGCACGAAACCGGATCCGGGCCGCAGTGGGCGGCAGCAAGCAGGACAAGGTGGTTTTCTGTGGCCATGGCGCCACAGCGGCGGTCAACCGCCTGATTGACGTGCTGGAGCTGCGAGCGCGCGCCACCAGCCTGCCCGAAGAGGAGCGCCCGGTGGTGTTCATCGGGCCCTACGAGCATCATTCCAATGAATTGCCCTGGCGCGAAAGTTGTGCAGAGCTGGAAGTCATCCCGCTCGATGCTGAAGGCGGTATCGATCTGCGTGCTTTGGAGCAGGCCCTGCAGAAACATGCGGAGCGCTCACTGCTGATTGGCAGTTTTTCGGCAGCCTCGAACGTTACCGGAATCCGCTCCGATGTCGATGCGGTCAGCGCGCTGTTGGCCCGATATGGGGCCCTGGTCTGTTGGGATTACGCTGCGGCTGGCCCGTATGTGGATATCAATATGAATGGCAGCACGCCTTTTGATGCGGTTTTTCTCTCACCGCACAAATTTGTCGGCGGGCCGGGGACTCCCGGCGTCCTGGTGGCCAAGCAATCGGTTTTCCGCAATCGCATTCCCGCCATGGTCGGGGGCGGTACGGTTTCCTATGTCACACCGCTGGATCACCAATACGTCAGTGATATCGAGCGCCGGGAGGAGGGCGGCACCCCCGCCATTGTTGAGTCGATACGGGCCGGACTGGTATTCGATCTGCAGCAGCGGGTCGGAGTGGAGGAGATCGCACAGCGCGAAGCGCTGCTCGCCAGTCGCGCAATGGAAAGGCTGTCCGCCTGTCCGGGCATCGAGATCCTGGGCGATCATGACGCAGTGCGTTTGCCGATCTTTTCGCTACGCTTCCGGTACCAGGGCCGGGAGCTGCACTATGGTTTCATCGTGGCGTTGTTGAATGATCTGTTTGGTATACAGGCCCGTGGCGGTTGTTCCTGTGCTGGTCCTTATGCCCACCACCTGCTGGGCATGGACCTGACGCTGAGCCGGCGCCTGGAGCGTGCCGTGGCCGAAGGGCAAGGCATTCTGCGGCCGGGCTGGGTGCGGCTGGGTTTCAACTACTTCATTGATGAGGACGAGTTCGAGTATCTGTTGCGGGCGCTTGAGCTGGTGGCCGAGCATGGCTGGCAACTGCTGCCCGATTATGTTCACGACGACGCTCGTGGGGTATGGGTGCATCAAGAGAAGGTGGCAGCCAGCGACAACGCGTCGGCGCTGCTTCAGCCTGACTACCTGGGGGGCGCGGAAGCGCCGGTGGTTTATCGGGACTCGCTGCATGATGTGTTGCAGGAAGCAGAGCGTATCCTGCTTGCCGCGCCCGGCATGGATTCGGTTTCTGACCCGGAGCTTGCGCTCGAGCATGAGGATCTGCGCTGGTTCCTGCTGCCCGGAGAAGTGTCCCGCCCCGGCATCAGCCCTTGAGTTGTCGATCGAGCTCGGGGTAGGGCGCCGGGTTACCGCGGAACAATTCGTCGGTATGTTGCTCGATATTGCGGGTGATTTCTTCCCAGGCCGCATCATCCAGATGTTCCGCCATGGCCGGGAAAATTGCCTCGTCTTCGGTCTTCAGATGCTTGAACTGCTTGTCCAGGTAGCTGTTCACCGTTTCCTTGATCTGGTTGATGGGAACCACCTGGTCACTGGAGATGAGTTCGAATAACTGCTGCAGTTCAGCGGTTTTTGCTTCCAGTTCCTCATGTTGTTCCTGGATTTTCTCGATGATGTCCCGGTCGCCAAACCCGTGCTCGAGCATGTAGGCAAAAGCGGCCTCCTCCAATGGATGATGGAAGTTATGGGGGTAGTCCCGCAGGTAAGCGATGGCCTCCAACAACAGGTTCAGATCCGTTTCCTTTTCCGTGTCGTCGTATTTGCCGACTTCGGTACGCAGCAATGCGAGCAGACGTAAGAAATTTCTGTGGTCTTCCTGAAGATGATTGAGCGGGTTTTCCATTATACTGACCTGTTTGCCGTCTGTTCCATTGGGTGGCGCCGATCTCGATCGGGATAAGCTGTAAGTCTAACGCAAAGCACCCGGTCCGACCAGTGAACCGCATCGGCTGGCACCGTGGTATCATCCGGGCGGAATGGTTTCCATGCTCAGGAGGGAGAGATGAAACAGCGTAATACAGTTGGATTGGCGGTGGCAGCAATGTTGTCAACTACTGGTGTGTATGCCAATAATGGCCATTTCATGGTGGATCACGCTGTGATCACGGATCCCGGGCAATGCCAGTTGGAAACCTGGTTCAGCCGGGATGACACGGCGGGTGTGAACAGTCTGGCGGTGG
>PWQG01000182.1 GCA_003556835.1 Gammaproteobacteria bacterium | reverse complement strand
GTCTGCTCAGGCTGGTGGCCATGGGGCCGTCCGAATGCGCCTGGTCGGTATCTTTGTCTGCTGGTCTGTACTTGATCGTCCCTGTCCCGGTCCGATGCCAAATGGGGCATCGGACCGTATTACCTGAATTCGTCTGACGTACTGTTCGGTTTCATACCGACAGGTGTGTCTGTCACTGTCGGCGGTGTGTCCGTACTCGATGTTCACGGTCCAACGTAGTCTGGGTCGGTTCATCACAGGCTTCTGGCCTGTTCCGTGCCATCTTTCCGGTCCCGTGACGCTACGCCGGATCTTGTTCCTTGCGCGAGCACCGCGGGCGTGTTTTCTGTTGTTTCAATGCCGCACCTGTGGGAGTCTTCCCCGGCAGGTGATGGAGCCTGGTGCCGGCCCATCTGTTCTATGTACCAGTCCTGTCGGGACAATTGATTGTCCTGCAACAGGCACGGCCACGGGGCGGGGCACCAGCGTCGCGACTATAACAGTAAAATGCCATGAATTCAATTGCGCCAGGATTCGCGCTCCCCGAGCTTGTCCATGCAGGCCGGGAACTCTAGAATGCCGGTTGCAATCACGACCCTCCGGAACGGAACCTTCCGCAATGATCAGACCGCTGGCCCTGTATATAGGACTGCGCTACACAAGGGCTCGCAAACAGAGTCAGTTCATCTCCTTTGTGTCGGTGATCTCGATGCTGGGCATTGCCCTGGGGGTGACCTCGCTGATCGCCGTGCTGTCGGTGATCAATGCCTCGACCAGCACCATGCGCGAGGAGACGCTCAAGCACATTCCGCATGCCAGTATCGCGCCGACAGCGGATGCCTGGCCGGAAGCCGCTGGCAATCTGTCTGCTCTGGCGCGTCGTCTGAGCGAGCAGGAGACGGTGCTGGCGGCGGCGCCCTACGTGCAGGGCGAAGTCTGGCTGGAATCCAGGGGGAATGCCGATTTCATCAATCTGCGTGGTATCGAACCTGAGCTGGAAGCGGCTGTCAGTGGCCGTGACAGTGAGCACTTCATCAGCCTGATGGAAGAGCTGGCGGCACAGCCGGATACGGTCATCCTGGGTACCCGACTGGCGTCGCGCCTGGGTCTGCTGGCCGGGGACCGGGTGGATCTGACCGCCCTCAGCAGTCTCACGGCAAGACGCAGTGGTGATACCCGCAGTTATCGGATACTGGGCGTGGCGGATCTCGGATTCTATGCCAATGACAACGCCGCCCTGATCGGTTTTGAAGAGGGTCGCAGCCTGTTTGCCCGGGACCGGGCGGCAGCCCTGCCGCATTTGCGCTTGCGGGTGGACGATGTGTTCCGGGCCAGGGCCATTGCCACCCAGGATCGGCAGCTGCTGCCTCCGGGCGAGTATCAGCTGAACAGTTGGGACCAGACCCAGGCCAGCCTGTTCAATGCCCTGCGCATGGAAAAGCGGCTCACCGGTTTCATGTTGCTGATGATTGTCATCATCGGTGCGGTCAATATCGTGTCCACCCTGGTTATGGTGGTTGCCGATAAAAGCGCTGATATCGCCATTCTCAGGACGATGGGAGCCCGTCGTTCCACCATCATGGGCATCTTCATGACCCAGGGACTGAGTGCGGGATTGGTGGGCATTGTGATCGGGGCCCTGCTGGGCATTCTGCTGGCCCTTCAACTGGGCACATTGACGGGACGCGTTGAACAATTCATGAATGAATGGTTGGTGCCGGATCAGGTATACATGATTTCCCATCTGCGGGCCGAGTTGCAGTGGTCCGATGTCGCATTGGTCTGTGGCGGCGCATTGCTGATCTGTCTGCTGGCCACCCTGTATCCTGCCTGGCGTGCCAGCCGGATTCAGGCGGCTGAGGTATTGCGGTATGAGTGAGGAGAAGGGCATGTCCGGTGAAGCGGTGCTCGAGTGCAAGGATCTGAGCAAGTGGTATACCCAGGGACCGCAGAAGTTGCAGGTGCTGGACGGGATCGATCTGCTCGTACGACCGGGGGAGCGCCTGGCCATCATGGGCAGTTCCGGCTCCGGCAAGACGACCCTGCTCAATCTGCTGGGTGGCCTTGACCTGCCCAGCAATGGCACGGTTCTGGTGGCGGGAAAGGATCTGGCCCGGCTGGGTGAGGTCGAGCGCGGTCGGCTGCGTAACCGGCATCTCGGTTTTGTCTACCAGTTTCATCATCTTCTGGGCGAATTTTCGGCCCTGGAAAACGTCTGTATGCCTCTGTTGATTGGCGGTGTGGCGGGGCGGGACGCAAGGGAGCGGGCCGAAGACATGTTGGGGCGAGTGGGTCTTGCCGAGCGTACCCGGCACAAACCCTCCGAACTGTCCGGTGGAGAGCGTCAGCGGGTCGCCATTGCACGCGCCCTGGTGACGCGTCCGCGCTGTGTATTGATGGACGAACCCACCGGTAATCTGGATCGGCAGACCGCCGAGAGTATCCATGAATTGATGCTGAGCCTGAATAGGGAGTCAGGCACAAGCTTCATAGTGGTCACCCATGATGAGCGCCTGGCATCGGCGACGGACCGGATGTTCATCTTGGACCGCGGTCGCCTGCGGGCGGCGGACACGAATCAGGGCGGAGAGGGTTGATGGGTTTCCGTTTGCTCTCCCTTGCCGCGTCGATTGCGCTGCGTTATGTCAGTGTGGGACGCCGCAGCCAGCTGGTTTCTTTCATGTCGGCCCTCACCATTGGCGGTCTGGCGCTCAGCGTGGCCATCCTGATCAGCGTGCTTTCGGTGATGAACGGCTTTGATCGGGAGCTGAGGGAAAACATTCTCGGGGTCATCCCCCATGCCAGCCTGCGCGCTCGTGAAAACGTGGGTGATCAATGGCAGCGGATCAGCGAGCAACTTGGCGCGGAAAATGGCGTGGTGGCACAGGCTCCGTTGGTTGAGTCCGTGGGAGTTGTGGCCACGGAGCGCTCGAGCCGGGGGGTCATGGTCAACGGTGTGGATCCGGCGCGGGAGCCTGCGGTCTCAGAGCTGGACCGTTTCATGCTGGAGGGCAGCCTGGCTGCCCTGGCCGAGCAACGCTTCGGTATCCTCATCGGGCAACGCCTGGCGGAACAGCTGGGTGTGGGCATGGGGGATCGCCTTTCACTGTTTTCACCCGGTGTGTCAATCAATCCGGTGGCTCCCTTGCCCCACCAGCGGGCTTTCACCGTGGCCGGCATCTACCGTGTGGGCACCGAGGAACTCGACGGATCGCTGGCACTCATCCGGCTGGATGATGCGCGAGCACTGTTCCGGATCCGCGATCCCCAGACCGCCATCCGCCTGCGCAGCGATGATGTGCTGGGCATCAACCGTCTGGCCACCCGTCTGGAAGCCAGCTTGCCTCCGGTGTTCCATGTGGAAACGTGGACCCGGCAGTTCGGTGCGGTGTATGAAAACATCCGCCTGTCACGCAGCGTGGTCGCCTTCCTGCTGTGGTTGCTGGTGGCGGTGGCGGCCTTCAACCTGGTGGTCAGTCTGATCATGATTGTGCGCGACAAACGGGGGGACATCGCCATCCTGCGCACCATGGGCGCCACACCGGGCACCATCGCACGGATCTTTCTCTATCAGGGCTGTGTGATTGGTGCGGTGGGTACGGCGCTGGGCATGCTGGTCGGCATTATACTGGCGCTGAACGTATCGGCCTTGCTCAATTGGGTCGAAGGTCTGTCCGGAGCGGATCTGCTCAGTGGAGAAGTCTATCCGGTGGACTTCCTCCCGTCCCAGTTGCTCGTCTCCGACATCGTGATGATCAGCGTTGGTGTGTTCCTGCTCTGTCTGCTGGCCAGTGTGTATCCGGCGTTGCGTGCCTCCAGGGTACAGCCGGCAGCGGCGCTGCGCATGGAATGATTGACGGATTGGGACTATAACTGACCGGTACACTCCCTGATTTTGGGACACCGGCATGCGTTCATGGATGATGGCTTTTGCCGTCGGGATCACCCTGGCGGCGGCCCTG
>PWQG01000463.1 GCA_003556835.1 Gammaproteobacteria bacterium | reverse complement strand
TCTCTTATATCTCCCTGGATGTCAAATCGCCCGGGAATGCGAACCGTCTCAACTGGCGGCCTCGAGCCGCTTCCCAGCGGGTTTCAATAGCTCACTGCATTTCCTGGATTCGTGCGCCTGGATTTGTACGGTCCAGCTTCGGGTATCCAGCAGATCGGCCATGCGGAATTGGTAGCTGAGCAGGTCTCCTGTCTTGACCTGTCTGGCCGGGACACGGAACAGCCGCGAGCGCCAACAGGTTATCGGCTCGTTCAGCGGCGAAGTGTCAAAGGCACATTCATCATCAAAGCTGGCTTTGAAATACATGACGAAGCCATCGAGTTTTCCGTCACGAAGTACTGCTTTTTCCATTTGCACCTGGCGAGGCAATTCACTGGCATCTTCCAATGTATTCAAGTCAAAGCGTAGTACCGGCTCCGGCTCCACCAACAGGTAGTCCTCCGCGCCTGGATCCAGCATGCAACTTTGACTGCCGTAAGGAATATAGGGCCTGGCCACCTCGCTGTCCTCGAGGAAACTGAAATCGAAGCCATGCAGTTTATGTTCCCAGACAAAAGGTACGGAGCGGTTATCGCGCAATTGCACAGGCTCGACAAAAAGCTCGAACCTGCCTGGCAGTATCAGGCCGCCGGGCTTGAGAACGCGCTGCTTGAGATCAAGCAGATTCTCAATCATGTTCTCATCAAGCAGTTCGTCGCCCATCTGTTCATGAATGATGACGTCGACCTTTTCGTCAGTGGTAAAATTGCGACTGTTGCAGGGCACAAATTCGATGCAGTCGATCGAGTTGTGTCTGGCGACTTCCCGGGCCACATTGATGAAGTCCGAGTGGTCCAGCGCGTATATCTTGCGCGGCTTTTTCCGGGACGCAAACAGGGAAAGAATCCCGGTCCCGGTTCCCAGGTCCACCACCAGGTCGCCTTCGCGGACATGACGCTGGATTCCCTCATGGTAAGTATCCACGCGTATGCGATCTGCAAGCATGAACTCATGCGAATACATATTGCTGAATTCATTCTGGTTGTTTATATCGTAGAGCAGGTTGCGGCCGTATTTATTGGCTACCAGCATTTTTTTTGTGGCGCTCAGGGTTCCCCGGAGTGCGCGATAAAGGAGTTCTTTCATGATATTGTCACCTCAGGTATCCCATAGCCTGGCTTTCCTGTGATATGGAGAAGTCATGCGTTTATGGTGGATTCTGTTAATCATCCAGGGTTTGTCTCTCCTGGCCGGCCCTGGCCGAATCGGGTCGTCTGGCAAGCCGTCTGGCTGTGCCTACCCAGGCATTGCGCCACTGCGAGTTCAGGTGGGGGCTTTCATAGCTGCACTGGTACAATGAGCGTTGTTGATTGGCAAAACGTAACTTGGTTCGATTGATGCCCTGTAGCAGGTCGATAAGTTTCGTTCCTGAGCGGGCTTCTTTTCCAATCAATTCTGCCAGCAGGAGGGAGCCCCCGGAATACGCCTCCGCAGCGGGCCCCATTCCGACGAAGTAATATATATAGGTTTCTTTCGTCTGAACGCCCAGGCAGAACGCAGCAGGTTTGTCGTCGATATCCAGCCAATAATGTCTGGCAACGCCCCGGGACTCCGCCCAGTTCATCGCGTTGAGCAATGCACCGGACTCGGCATCGTTGTTGAATAGAGAGTAGCGTTCCGCTTGTCCTTTTTTGCAGAGTCTGGCCTGTCTCTCGCTGTGCATATCCCGTATCGCCTGCCATCGCGCTTTCGATATCGTAGTGCTGCTGTGGAAGACGGCCTTCCTTTCGTCCTCCAGGCGCCGCCGTTGACGTTTGATCTGGCTCCGGGAGTTGCGGCTTAGCGAGGCATGGTAGCTTTCGTAGCCATCTATCAGCATGATCTGGGCCGAACTGCTGAGATGTTCAGTGAAGTTGGCCTCGGGCAATGCGTGCATCAACAAGTCCGTATTGGCAGACGATTGAATGCCATGGTTGAGGTCCAGCGTATCCCAGGTGTGGCCAGCGCTGGCAGACAGGTAGGCCGCTACGGCATCGATGCATGGTTGCCGCTGTGTTCGGTCGCGCACCAGGACATCGGGCCAGGGATTGGCGAGATAGAAAATATGTGTTCCGAGAAAGCTGAGCACCCGGCGCCATGCCTGGATGGGGCCTTTATGCAGCACCTGGAAGGGGGCCATGGCGAGCAGGGATCCTCCCTGCCAGACGCCGACGAAGTGCAGGGACGAAGGCCGTTGCGAATAAACGGGCCACATGGCCCTCAACCAGCCATGTGTATAAAAGATGCCATAGGCACCCTGGGTATCCAGAAGATCTTGATACGCTTCACCCCATTCGGCCAGCTCATCCAGTGACCTGGCTACAGTGGTTTGATATGCCTTGCTTGGGGTTTCAGTAATGGCGACCATGCCTCGCTCCTGATCGGATCAATTCCCAGTGACAACTGAAGCCATCGGTTTCATGCTGTTCCGGGCCACACTCGAGTGGGTTCGTGGGTCCCGGGAGGTGGTACTCGCCCGGTCACTTTTTTGACAAAGCCGACCCAGGTATTCCTGGCAGTCGAAACCAGGCGTTTATTGTCGTAGTAGCACTGGTAGAGCGGAATGATTCGCGTTGCAAAGCGGGTTTTGACCCGGTTGACTCCCGCCATCATGTCAATGCAGCGCGTACCTCGCCTGGCTTCCTGCTCAATGAGATGGTGCAGCAGCACCATGCCTCCGGAGTAGGGTTCCGCCAGTTCGTCCATGCCGACAAAGTAGTAGAAATAACTGCCGCCCTGGTGGAGACCCAGGCAAAAAGCACTGGTAACCCCGTCAATGTCCAGCCAGTAGTGGCGCGTCCGGCCAATGGATTGGGCCCAGATCAGGGCCTCATGCAGGGCCTTGGTTTCAATCCCGTTGGTAAAGATGGAGTAGCGGTCCGCCTGCCCTTTTTCCCGTAGCTTTTCCTGTCGTTTCCTGTGCATCCGGGAGATTGCTTCCCATCGCTGTGCGCTGAGCTCCGTCGTGCAATGGAACTCTGCATTGGTTTCCCGGAGCAAACGCTTGCGGGCACGACGCAGCTGGCTTCGGGAGTTTCGACTCAGTGTTGATTCGTACGTCTCGAAGCCGTCGTCAAGATCGATCTGGGCCGAGCGATTGAGGTGAACCGAGAAATCCGCATCGGACCATTGTTTCTCCAGTACAGGAATATTGGGTGAATTGATCGGCCACAGGTTCAGATCCACCTGGTCCCAATACTTGCCATTCTGTTTCAGTGCTTCACCAAATGCTTTCAGTCCACGCTCCCTTACGGCTTCGCTGCGTACCAGAATTTCGGGTAGCGGGTTGACCAGGGTCGGGTGGTGGGTGCCGAGGAATTCCAGGACCTTGCGCCTGCCCTGCAGGACGCCTTTCTGGAGCAGTTGCAATGGAGCCAGGGCCACAATACTTCCACCGTCCCAGACGCTGATGAAGAACAGCGTGCCGGGCTTCTGTGAGTAGGCTGCCCATAAAGCGGAAAACCAGCCTTTTTCATAAAAGATTCCATACTTACCGACCGCATCAAGAAAATCTTCGTAAGCAGGTCCCCACGCTTCGATCTCGGATAGAGTGGTGGCGATACGAATAGTCTCGTTGGTGGCTTGGACGGTGTGAATCTGATTCTTCATGGATAGGCTGTTCCCCGGTGACTGTTGTTGGAATGCCCGACGCGGACTTCAGTCGGTTTGCTAACGAAGCAGTTCACTGATCCACCATTCGCTCTCCAATCGTGACAGGAAAGCGTGGCCGTCGTTGATGGTGTTGATTATTTCCCGGTCTTTGGCATGCAAAAGCAGGCCGTTCTTGCCAGGTTTGCGCAACACACAGGAGTGCTCGTACAGGGTGTTGAGTATTGCCGGTTCGACTTGGCCGATGGCGGAAACCGCTCCGTCCTGGCGGGCCTGCCAGAACAGGTGCGCGAACACAGCCGTGAGTTCTTGCGGCTC
>PWQG01000436.1 GCA_003556835.1 Gammaproteobacteria bacterium | reverse complement strand
TACCGAGGTATCGGCACTGCTGGGTCGTATGCCTTCTGCGGTGGGTTATCAGCCGACCCTGGCGGAAGAGATGGGTGTTCTGCAGGAGCGCATCACCTCCACCAAGACCGGTTCGATCACATCCATCCAGGCGGTCTACGTACCGGCGGATGACTTGACCGACCCGTCTCCGGCAACCACCTTTGCCCACCTGGACGCGACCGTTGTACTGTCACGTTCCATTGCCGAGCTGGGTATCTATCCGGCGATCGACCCGCTTGACTCTACTTCACGTCAACTTGATCCCCTGGTTATCGGTAACGAGCACTATGATGTGGCGCGTGGCGTGCAGACGATTCTGCAGCGGTACAAGGAACTCAAGGACATCATCGCGATTCTGGGTATGGACGAGCTGTCCGAGGAAGACAAGCAGATCGTATCCCGCGCCCGTAAGATCCAGCGATTCCTGTCCCAGCCCTTCTTCGTGGCGGAAATTTTCACCAACGCACCCGGTCAGTATGTGCCGCTTAAGGACACCATTGCTGGCTTCAAGGGCATCATCGAAGGTGATTACGACCATATCCCGGAGCAGGCGTTCTACATGGTTGGTACCATCGATCAGGCTGTAGAGAAAGCCGAGAAGCTGAAAAGCAAATAAGGCATGAAGCGCATACAATGGCTGGTCGGTTCGATTTCCGGCCATGTCATTCGGGCCAACACAAGACGGTAGAGAGACGCAGGTTATGGCGATGACAATGCACTGCGACATAGTAAGCGCAGAGAAACAGATCTTCTCCGGTCTGGTGGAGATGGTGGTCGCGACTGGTACCCTGGGTGACATGGGTATCGCTCCCGGACACGCTCCACTGCTGACCGAGCTCATTCCCGGCCCGGTCCGTTGTGTCCTGCGTGATGGCAAGGAAGAGATCTATTACGTATCCGGTGGTTACCTGGAAGTGCAGGGCGGAATTGTGACCCTTCTGGCCGATACTGCGCTCCGTGCTTCTGATGTCGATGAGGCGGCTGCCCAGCAGGCTATTGAAGACGTGCAGAAAGCGATTGCCAACAAGGAATCCGAGTTTGAATACTCGCGCGCGGCTTCACAACTGGCCGAGGCGGCCGCACAGCTGAGAGCATTGAAACAGCTCAGGAAGTGACTTTACCTTTCACGGTCAAACGCGGTACAAAGGGCAGCTTGAAGCTGCCCTTTTTTTTGCAGGAGTAAAAACCCAGGATGACAACGGACATCATCATACTAGCCGCCGGGAAAGGCACACGTATGCGCTCGAGCCTGCCCAAGGTACTGCATACACTCGGTGGTAAGCCCCTGCTTTCTCATGTCATTGATACGGCCAGGACTCTCAATCCCGAAACCATTCGTGTGGTGATAGGTGCCGGCGCTGATGCCGTCAAGACCAGCTACAGCAATGAAACGGGGCTCGACTGGCTATTGCAGGAACAACAACTCGGTACCGGTCATGCTGTACTACAGGCTGCGCCAACACTGCAGGCGGGCGGGAAAACCCTGATACTGTACGGGGATGTTCCACTGATATCACAGCAGACCCTGGAGGCACTTCTATCATCCCTGGAGAGTGCAAAACTCGCCATACTCACGCTCGAAACCTCTTCTCCACACGGTATGGGTAGGATAATCCGCAATGAAAGGGGTCATGTGGATGCCATTGTGGAAGAGAAGGATGCGACTGAAACCCAGAAATGGATAACGGAAGTGAACACCGGGATCATGGCGGTTGATACCGACAAACTGTTAGAGTGGCTCAATCGCCTGGACAACAATAACGCCCAGGGCGAATACTACCTGACCGATATTGTGGCCATGGCGGCGGAAGACGGGCCCGTTCCGGCACTGCGAACAACAGATGCCACCGAAGTACAGGGTGTCAATGACCGTGTTCAGTTGTCGGAACTGGAACGTAAATATCAGCATAGAATCGCCGTAGAACTTGCAAGAAATGGAGTGGGAATCCGGGACATGAGTCGCATGGATGTGCGTGGGAAGTTGAACTGTGGCATCGATGTCGCCATCGATATCAATGCTGTTTTCGAGGGAACGGTACAGCTGGGAAATCGCGTTGTAATTGAACCGAACGTATACATAAAAGACAGTGTCATATCGGATGATGTGGTGATTCGCGCTAACAGCCATATTGAGCAGGCCACGATAGGTGACGGTGCCGTGGTTGGCCCGTATGCAAGACTGCGCGAAGGCACTGTATTGGAATCATCAGCCAGAATCGGAAATTTTGTGGAAACAAAAAAAACCCGGCTCGGGAAGGGAAGTAAAGCCAACCACCTTACCTACCTTGGAGATACCGAGGTCGGCGAAGAGGTGAACATTGGTGCAGGTACCATCACCTGCAATTACGATGGTGCCAACAAGTCACGTACCACTATCGAAAACGCAGCATTCATTGGCAGCAACTCGTCCCTGGTGGCACCGGTCCGGGTGGGGAAGAATGCTTCGGTGGGAGCCGGATCGGTCATCACAAAAGATGTAGAGAACGATCAGCTTGCCATCGCCCGAGGCAGACAGCGCAATATCGACGGCTGGAAGCGATCGGAAAAAAACAGGAAGTAAAAGGAAGGCATATACACATGTGTGGGATTGTAGGGGCAGTGGCCCAGCGCGAAGTTACGGGCATTCTTCTGGAGGGGCTCAAGCGACTGGAGTACCGTGGATATGATTCGGCCGGTCTGGCCCTGCTTGACGCGGACGAGCAGAAACTCCATCAACTGCGGGCGGTCGGTAAGGTAAAGGAACTGGTCAAATCAGTCTCCGAGCATGAGCTGCGCGGCAGCAGTGGCATCGCCCATACCCGATGGGCGACCCATGGAGAACCGAGCGTACGCAACGCCCACCCGCATCTCTCGGGCGAGGATCTCGCCCTGGTGCATAACGGCATCATCGAAAACTATGAATCACTCCGTAAGCAGCTGCGTGCTGATGGATACGACTTCGCCTCTGATACCGATACGGAAGTGGTGGTGCATCTCATCCATCAACAAATGGAACAGGGAAATGACCTGCTGGCGGCGGTGGAAGCCAGCGTGGCCCGTCTTGAAGGAGCCTATGGCCTGTGTGTCATCAGCCGTAGGGAGCCAGAGCGTATCGTTGTCGCCCGCAGTGGCAGTCCCCTGGTCATTGGCGTGGGCATCGGTGAAAACTTCGTGGCTTCCGATACACTGGCCCTGGGGCAGGTGACCGACCGCTTCATTTACCTGGAAGAGGGTGATATCGCGGTGGTTGAGCGGGATCAGATCCGTATCCGTCACGCCGGGGAGGATGTCGAGCGTCCCGTGAAGCAGGTCAGTAGTGATCTGGTGGATGCGGACAAGGGCAGTTATGGTCATTATATGCTCAAGGAAATCTATGAGCAGTCCAAAGCCCTGACCGATACGCTCAATGGCCGGATCAGTGCGAGTCATGTGCTTGAGGAAGCCTTTGGTGTGAAGTCGCGGGAAATATTCGACCAGGTGAAACGGGTGCATATCGTTGCTTGCGGCACCAGTTCACATGCCGGCCTGATCATGAAGTACTGGCTGGAGAACATCGCCCGTGTCACCTGTCAGGTGGATATTGCCAGTGACTATCGCTATCGCAACATCATTGTTGAAGAAGGCAGTCTTTTTGTATCCATCTCCCAGTCCGGAGAAACCGCTGACACCCTGGCTGCTCTGCGATACGCAAAAAAGAAGGATTATGTGGGATACCTGGCCATATGTAATGTGGCCACCAGTTCCCTGGTCAGGGAATCGGATTTCTCCCTGTTGACCATGGCTGGGCGCGAAATCGGCGTGGCTTCGACAAAGGCTTTCACCACCCAGCTCTGCGCGCTGTTGTTGTTGGCAGTGGTCCTGGGGCGTCGCAATGGCATGAGCGCCGAAAAAGAGTCGAAGGTGGTGCAGGCCCTGCATCAATTGCCTGAGTTAGTGGAACGGACCTTGACCCTGGACCG
>PWQG01000445.1 GCA_003556835.1 Gammaproteobacteria bacterium | reverse complement strand
TGAGTTTATCCACAGCCTGACCATTCCGGACGGGCCGACGATTGGCGTGATGGTCAATGGCAACGAGCTGGTGGGGGAGGTGCCCCAGCAGGAGGCGCTGGAGCGGCTGTTTCCCAACGCGGCGGCAGACTCACCCGTGGACCTGGTGCGCATCGCTTGCCACGTCCATGAGTTTGAGAAGGCGCTGCCGGCGGTAACTTGGCTGAAGGAGCGTGGCTATCAGGTCGGCTTCAACCTGATGCAGGTGGCGGATCGCACCGAAGCGGAGGTGAAGGCGCTCGCCCACCAGGCCAAGGCTTACCCGATGGATGCGCTCTACTTCGCCGACAGTATGGGTAGCATGAACCCGGATCAGGCGGCGCAGATCATCCAGTGGTTCCGTAGTGAGTGGACGGGGGCCATGGGCATCCATACCCATGACAACGTGGGCCTGGCACTCTCTAACACCCTCAGGGCGTTGGACGAAGGCGTGACCTGGGTGGATTCCACCGTCACCGGGATGGGCCGCGGGCCGGGCAATGCCCGCACTGAGGAGCTGGCCATCGAGATCGCCGAGCGCCGCGGCCAGTCGACTAATATGGTGCCGCTGATGACGCTGGTCCGGGAGTACTTCAAGCCCATGCAGGCGCACTATGGCTGGGGCACCAATCCCTACTACTACCTCGCCGGCAAGCACGCGATTCACCCCACGTATATCCAGGAGATGCTCAGCGACTCACGCTACAGTGAGGAAGATGTGCTGGCAGTTATCGAGCACCTGCGGGTGGAGGGCGGTAAGAAGTTCAGCCTCAACACCCTGGATGCCGCCCGTCACTTCTACCGCGGTGAACCTAAGGGGCAGTGGTCGCCCAAGGAGCGCTTTGCCGGGCGTGAGGTGCTGCTGCTGGGTACTGGCCCAGGCGTGGGGCGCCACCGCGGGGCACTGGAGCGCTATATCGGCGACCACAAGCCACTGGTGCTGGCCCTCAATACCCAGAGTTGCATCGAGGCCGAGTTGATCGATCTGCGGGTGGCCTGCCACCCCGTACGCCTGCTGGCGGACTGTGAGACGCATACTCGGCTGCCCCAGCCGTTGATCATGCCGTACTCTATGCTGCCGGCGGATGTGCGGGACTCCCTGGCGGATAAGGAGGTACTGGACTTCGGCTTGAACGTCCAGCCGGAGTGCTTCGAGTTTGCCGACACGCACTGTACCACGCCCACGTCACTCGTGATGGCCTACGCCTTCGCCATTGCGGCTAGCGGTGGAGCCTCTAGGCTCTATCTGGCCGGTTTCGATGGCTATCCGGCAGAGGATCCGCGCAATGCGGAAATGAACTGCGTGGTGCAGCAGTTCCGGCAGGCCAACGGCACGCTCCCTCTCATTGCCATCACGCCATCGCGCTACGATGTCATCAAACAGAGTGTTTACGGGATGGGCTCATGACTGACAAGGTGACCTGCTTCCTGCCCTGTCGTGCTGGCAGCAAGCGTGTGGTGAAGAAAAACATAAAACCTTTCGCTGGCTACGAACACGGCCTGGTTCAGATCAAGCTCCGTCAGTTGCTCGCAGTGGAAAGGATCGACGAGGTCGTCTTGACCACGAACGATGCCGATATTCTCGCCTATTCCGAATCGCTGGATGAGCCCCGGCTACGCCTGCATCGTCGCGTCGAGGCGCTATCTTCCAGCGCGACCAGCACGGATCAGCTGGTCGCCCATGCGCTTGAGCTGATTCCGAAGGGCCACATCCTCTGGACCCATGTGACCTCACCCTTTATCACCGCAAAGCACTATGACGACGTGATCCGGGCCTATATGGAGCAGCGCGAACAGGGCTACGACTCCTTGATGACCACTACGGCGATTCACGGGTTTCTTTGGCAGGATGAGCAGCCCATGAACTATGACCGAACCATCGAGAGGTGGCCACGCACCCAGACTCTGCGGACGGTGCATGAGGTGAACAGTGGTGCCTTCCTGGCCCCTGCCGACCTCTATCGTGAGCTGGATGATCGTATTGGCCGGTGGCCCTATCTCTACGCCATGGACAAGTTCACCAGTTTCGATATCGACTGGCCCGAAGACTTCGTGATCGCAGAATGCCTGGTGGAAAAAGAGCTGGTGGCACCATGAGCACGGGGCTTTCCGTGACCTACTATACCACTCTGGTCTTTGACTGCGACGGCGTGGTGCTGGATTCCAACAAGGTCAAGACCGAGGCGTTCTACCGGGCCACCTTGCCCTATGGTGAGGGCGCCGCACAGGAGATGGTCGACTACCACGTCGCCAATGGCGGCGTATCGCGCTACAAGAAGTTTGCTCACTTCCTGGAGCGGATCGCCCCAGCACATGTCGAACATCAGGGCCCTGATCTGGAAGCCCTGCTGCGAACCTATGCTGGTCATGTGCGGGAGGGGCTCTTGAGTTGTGAGATGGCCTCGGGGCTGAAAGCGTTGCGTCAGCAGACCCTCGACGCCCGCTGGCTGATCGTCTCCGGTGGTGATCAGGCCGAGCTGCGCGATGTCTTTGCCCAGCGCGGCATCTCCGATTGCTTCGACGGCGGCATCTTTGGCAGCCCAGACACCAAGGGCGAGATTCTGGAGCGTGAGCTAGCTAACGGCAATATCCAGCAGCCGGCGATGTTCCTGGGCGACAGCAAGTATGACCATCAGGCCGCCAGCGCGGCTGGGCTGAATTTCGTATTTCTAAGTGGCTGGAGCGAAGTGGCTGGCTGGCAGGACTGGGTAACAGGGGAAGGCATCACGGTACGACAGGATATCCAGGCTTTAACGGAGTAACCCATGAAGATTCTTGTAGTCGGCGGCGCGGGGGTACTCCGGGAATCCCCCCCCGAGCATGGCGGGTTGGGTTCCTTTGACGGCGTTACTTAACAATTTGTGTATTACCGGGTTTGGGTCTTTACTGATGAATCTATTCAAAGTGCGGTTTTTACTTCGTACCATACAAGTGTTGGGAAACAGTAGAAGATGACCAAGGCGTTAATGACAGGCGTAACTGGACAGGACGGCTCATACCTAGCGGAGTTCCTCTTAGATATGGGCTACGAGGTGCACGGAATAAAGCGCCGTTCCTCTTCGTTTAATACGGACCGCGTGGACCATATCTACGAGGATCCACATATGGAGGATCAGCGTTTCGTACTCCACTACGGCGATCTTACAGATTCCTCGAATCTCACCCGCATTCTGCAGCAGGTACAGCCGGACGAAGTCTACAATCTGGCGGCGCAGTCGCACGTGGCGGTGAGCTTTGAATCCCCCGAGTACACGGCTGATGTTGATGCATTGGGCACACTACGCCTGCTCGAGGCGATCCGGCTTCTCGGCATGCAGGAACGCACTCGCTTCTACCAAGCTTCGAGTTCGGAGCTGTACGGGCTGGTGCAGGAGGTGCCGCAGCGCGAGACGACGCCGTTTTATCCGCGCAGTCCGTATGCGGTGGCTAAACTTTACGCCTACTGGATCACGGTCAACTATCGCGAGGCGTACGGGATGTACGCCTGCAACGGCATCCTGTTCAACCATGAGTCCCCGCGCCGGGGCGAGACCTTCGTCACGCGCAAGATCACCCGCGGGCTGGCGAACATTGCCCAGGGGCTGGAGGAGAAGCTGTATCTCGGCAACCTCGATGCCCTGCGTGACTGGGGCCACGCCCGAGACTACGTGCGCATGCAGTGGCTGATGCTGCAGCAAGACGAGCCCGAGGACTTCGTGATCGCCACCGGAAAGCAGTGCTCGGTCCGCGAGTTCGTGCGCCTGGCGGCTGCGGAACTGGGCATCGAGCTGCGTTTTGCTGGCGAGGGCGTTGGCGAACATGCCGTAGTGGAGGCCGTTACCGGTGATCGCGCCCCAGGCGTGCGCCCGGGTCAGGTCATCGTTGAGGTCGATCCGCGCTACTTCCGCCCGGCCGAGGTCGAGACCCTCCTCGGCGACGCCTCCTACGCGCGCGAGCGGCTCGGCTGGGTGC
>PWQG01000272.1 GCA_003556835.1 Gammaproteobacteria bacterium | reverse complement strand
TTCGTGCAGCACCGGTCCGGCGCAATGGTGGCAGTATTTCATGAAGCTGTGTCAGGGTTCCTTGCTGGTGGAGCGGCTGAGCAGTGCCCAGCTATCCGCATGGCCCGCTAGTGTATCGGCTTCCGGGGTCTCAGGGGAAGAATGTCGGCGGGTTTGCCTTCGCTTCTGGCCCGATACTTTTTCAGGCTCTCGTCCGGATGATGCAGGCACTGGTGCAATTCGACAAAGGACTCGACCATCATTGTCGACATTCTGCGGCAACGCGCTTCCGGCGTTCTGGCCCGCTCGAGCTCCATGTTTATGCGAAACTGCAGTCCTTCCAGGCGCCGCCGCTTTTCTTCCGGGCTGCCGGCCAACAGCTTGCGGGTCAGCTTCTTGCGCAATTTCTCCAGCGCCGCAGGGTCGCTCTCATTGAGCGCGAGTAGGGTGTCGAAATCCGGCAGGTCCGAGTGCTTGCCCATGATGCAGCCCTCTTGTATCCGATCGCCTTGGCGAACCTTCTCTCGATTCTATATCCGGTTGATTTCGCAATGCAATCGGAATCGTCGGGAGGTCATATAGGCTTCCAGCTCGCGCAGACGGGCTTCGCTTCGATTCAGGATGCCGGCGCAGTCTTCCAGGGAATCGCAGGGAATGGACTGGGTTTCGGCTTCACTGAGATCCTCCGGCCCCGCCTTGGCAGCATCATGAGAAAAACCGCGGGGTTTCTTGTCCAGCACAATCCAGCAGATGATGTAGGCCCAGAACGTGACCGCGCCCAGGATGAACAGCGACAGGAAGGTGGCCAGGCGCACGATAAAGGGGCTGATGTTGAGGTATTCAGCAATACCCCCGCAGACACCGCCAATTCTGGCATCGGATCCCTTGGTGCGATAAAGCGGACGGTTGTAGTCGATCCGTCGGAAGCGCTGGGCCGGTTCGCTTTCCGATACATAGACCCTCACCTTGCTGGGATTGGTGTCCTCTTTGAGTAGCCAGTACATCACGAAATAGACCAGGATCAGCACAGGCGAGACGAGGCAGGCGACAATATAGATCAGGCGCACCAGTGCCGAGGGGACGTCCAGGTAGCGGGCAAAACCGCTGCAGACGCCCAAAAGCTTTCGGTCCTCGCTGTTGAGTCGCAGGGTGTTGTCAGCCTTGCTCATGTTTGTACTCCTCGCGCCAGCCGGGAACCTCGGCATCGAGTATGGATTCGAGCGTGGCAATACGCTCGTCCATGGATCGGGCCAGCCGCGACAACTCAGTTATGTCCAGCGCGTCGTCGGCCTGCCGGGAAGACTGCTTTTCCTTGCGTCGGTACAGCAGCACAACCCATATCGTGATGAATGTGCCGGCCACTGCCATTGCAGCGATGATGAATTCCAGGAAGTCCATGATTGATCAGTCCTTTTTTCCGAACTTTTCTTTGAGTTGCTGCAGTTCCTGATCGATCCGGTCGTCATTGACCAGTTCCTCGAACTCGTCGTGGAGGCCCCGCTGCTGCAGGTTCATGCTGTCCACCTGGCCTTCCATCAGGTCGATCTTCTTCTCATAATACTCGAACTTGTTCATGGCGTTGTCAATCGAGTGGTCGTGCAGCTTGCGATTGACATCCACCCGGGATTGGGCGGCATTGCTGCGCATGACGATGGTCTTCTGTCGTGATCGGGCATCAGAGAGTTTGGCCTGCAGTTGCTCGATTTCGCTGCCAAGTTTATCCACGGTCTGGTCGAGTTTGTTGAGCTCTTCCTCCATGATGTCGATGGTGTTCTGGATGGCGGCTTTTTCCAGCAGGGCGGCCTTGGCCAGATCCTCCCGGTCCTTGCTCATGGCCAGCTCGGCCTTGTGTTGCCAGTCGCCAGCCTGTTTCTGCAGCTGTTCGATGCGCCGGGTCACGGATTTCTTTTCGGCGATGACCTTGGCCGTGCTGCTGCGTACTTCGACCAGGGTTTCTTCCATTTCCTGGATCATCATGCGGATCATCTTCTCCGGATTCTCGGCCTTGTCCAGCAGGGCACTGAGATTGGAGTTGATGATGTCGGACAGGCGGGAAAAAATACTCATGTTTTGCACCTCATGGATTGTGCCTGAAGAAACGTGTCATCGGATATGTAGCAGGCTCCGTGCCAGTTTGACGAAAACTTCGTATCTAACTGATATGTAATGAATAACTATTTTCCATCGGGCCTGACAGAAAATCATTCTTGGTGGAAACGACCAACAAGTGGTATTTTTCACAAAACAGAATGTGGCAGAGACAGGGCAGGATATGCAAAGCGAAAGCAATGCGCCAAGGATGATCGGGGAGTCGGCAAGTTTTCTCGAGATGCAGGAGCACATCTCCCGGGTGGCGCCATTGCAGAAACCGGTGCTGATTGTGGGGGAAAGGGGTACCGGCAAGGAGTTGATTGCCGCGCGCCTGCACTTTCTGTCCACCCGTTGGCAGCAGGAGTTTCTCAAGGTCAACTGCGCGGCAGTCAGTGAGTCCCTGCTGGAAGCCCAGCTGTTTGGCCATGAAGCAGGCGCTTTCACCGGTGCCACCAATAAGCGCAAGGGCTATTTCGAACGTGCCGATGGTGGCACGCTATTCCTGGATGAATTGGCCAATATGGCGATGCCGGTGCAGGAAAAGATCCTGCGTATCATTGAGTACGGGGAGTTCGAGCGACTGGGAGGCAACGAAACGATCCGGGTGGATGTACGGATCGTGGCCGCCACCAATGAGGATCTGCCGGCGCTTGCCGGGGCGGGCCGTTTTCGTGAAGACTTGCTGGACCGCCTGGCCTTTGATGTGGTGACCTTGCCGCCTCTGCGGGCGCGCGCGGAGGACATTCTGGTGCTGGCGGAGCACTTTGCCGTGGGCATGGTCAAGGAGATGGGTGGGGAATACTTTGCCGGCTTTTCGGACCCCGTGCGACGACAATTGCTGGAACATCCATGGCCGGGCAATGTGCGGCAGTTAAAAAATGTCATAGAGCGGGCCGTATACCAGAATACCGATCGGCACATCACCAGTGTGACATTCGATCCCTTCGCTTCTCCGTATCGGGTCGCCATGGGCAAGACCCGTCAACCCGAGGAGGCGCAGGCACAGGCCGGAACACCGCCGGTTGCTGAGAATGCGAGTGGGCTTGCGAGCGCTGAAAATATGGTTGATCCCTTCGATTTCAAGGATCACATACGCGAGTATGAAGTGGCACTGTTGCAGCAGGCGCTGGCTCATTGCCAGTATAATCAACGCAAGACGGCGGAATACCTGGCGCTCAGTTATCATCAGCTGCGTGGTTATCTGCGAAAATATGATCTGCTCAACGGCTCATGAACCTGCCTGATGATCAGGTCCATGTGTACCTGCTTTCCGTTGCTGTGCTGACCGATCCACAACTGCGTGTGCAGCTCGAAGCCTGTCTGGAGGAAGGGGAGCGGCAGCGTTACCAGCAAATTCGATCACCCGAGGCGGCGGAGCAATACCTGCTGGGCCGGGCGGGCCTGCGCCAGTTGCTGGCATTCCATTATCCCGGGAGGAACCCGCAGGATTGGCGTTTTTCCACTCTCTCCGGCGGCCGACCGATTCTGCTTGATGATGCCGGCATGCCTTCGGCGCTTTCCTTCAATGTGACCCACGTTGCTGACAGGCTGGCTATCGCCCTGTGCCGGTCCGCCCATGTCGGAATTGATCTGGAGGCGGGGCGAAGAGCTGTCGACAGCGGCGGGATTGCTGCGCGTTATTTCTGTTCCTGCGAACGGGACATGCTTATGCAATTGGATGGAGAGGCGCGTGAACGGTATTTTCTGCAGCTTTGGACCCTGAAAGAAGCCAGTGTGAAAGCCGATGGTGTGGGCCTGGCCGGATTCATGGGGCAACGCTGTTTCTCCATCCATGACAGTCGGCTGAGCTACCAATTGCACGACCAGCCGGAATATCGGGCCCGGTACTGGCAGTTCCGTCAGTACCTGCTGGAGGCTGATCACAGCCTGCTGGCCCTGGC
>PWQG01000155.1 GCA_003556835.1 Gammaproteobacteria bacterium | reverse complement strand
CTGAACTGCGCGGTGTAATCGATGGTGATGAATACGTCGGCTACGGTGCGGTAGTCGAACGGATTGGCCGCCTGGGGCATCTCCAACTGCCATGAGGTATCTACTCCCTGCCCTTCAAACGGAAAGAGCAACTCGCCTTCGGGCTTCAACTCGAAAAGGCCGGTGGCATTTATGGGCGAGGTGAATGATATAAGTTCGGGGCTGCGCTGGACCCCGATTGTACGAAAAACATCGGGCCCTACGACCACCTGTGAAATGCCGGAATTGGCGAGGGTGGCGCGGATGCCGTCCGACGGTGGGACCAGGGCCAGCACCGACACGGAGACTCGCTTGATGAGGCGCAGATAGTGGCCGGGAAACCCGCGGTCGAAGAACTCCATGGAAGTGTAAAAGGGCAGGCGACCGGTTTGCCGAAACTGCTCAAATTCAAAGGGAAAGAGCCGAGCCAGGGAAAAAGTCTGACTTAGCTCGAGTTTGCGTTCGCGCGTCTTGAATGCGAATTGATCCAGCTTGTAGATGTCTTGCAGCAGCCGCGCAGAACCGGTCAGACCGCGGCGATCGGGCTCCTGGTTGTCGGAACCGCTTCCGGCGTGTGCCTCGTCCGGTGGTCGCCAGTAGTCGTGCTGGATGAAGCCTGGCAGCTTCTCCTGGCGCTCAAATGCAAGCTGGTTCTGGGCCAGGAGCGCAATCGCAGTTGCCTGCTGGAGGAAGAAGCGGTAGACCCGATTTAGCACGCCGCTCATCCATTCGTACAATTCGGCGTTGGTAAACTTGTTGGCAAGGAAGTCCAGCGTCACGGCGGCGTGTTCGGATTGAAGCTGTGCGATGCTACGATCTTGCAGGGCGATCTGCCAATGTTGCCTGGCCAGGACAATCTGTTGTCCTCCAATTCGGACATTCTTACGCGCAAGGCCCGCCTGTCGCCGCCATTCCTGTTTGCGTCGTTGAAAACCTGCGTTCACGGATGCAATCTGCGACGATGTGCTGGAGTCGATGGCGTTTTTGTTCTGACGGTTGGTAAAATAGCCCAGTGCTAAGCCGGCACCTGCACCAATTACTGCACCACCTATCATGCCAACCGGACCAGCGATCGAACCGAACGTAGCGCCTGCTGCTACGCCTGCACTGCTGAATGATTGTGCCTGGCTGATTGTCGTCGACAATGTCGCCATATCTGCAACTGCGCGCTGGGCATCTCGCCCGCGTGCATACTGTTGCATCATCTCCTGCTCATATTTATTCAAGCCGGCTTCAATCAGTGCCTGGTAGCTTTTTTTCTCTGCCGCGGCGCGCACCTTTTGCAGGTGCGCCAGTTCGATACCCAAGTCGGCCTCATCAACACGCAGATCCTGCAACTCTACTTGTTCCTCACTAAGTTCCAAATCCTGCCGGGCCTGGAGCAGGCCATATGCTTCGGCTTCAGCCTTTTCTATACTGGCGAGGAACGAGGCTTCCACCTGCTGGGCAATGGCGACCAGTTGCTGTGCCCTTTCGAGCAACACCCGGTAGCGGTAAATGGTAGGTCGGGCTGTGACGGTGCGATGAAACGGCGCCGCGGCCGTTCCCGCGGCACGGTCTGTCCGCAGGGGCTGCTGCATCCCGGCAATATTGTGGCCGCTGCGCAGCTTCTCCAGGCTGAGTTCGGCGTGCTGCCGCAGGACCCTGATAACCGGGTTTTCCGCTACAAGATTGCCACCAAGCGTAGGGTTGCCGATGGCCCGTTCATCCTCCGGCGGTAACATCTCGGGCAGTTCCAGCAGCTCAAGTGCAGTAAGGTACAGACTCCGGGCCCGTGCTATGGATGCGGTGGTGGCGGTGGCAAACTCAGCATCGGCAAAATCAACAAAACAACCGATGATGGATTTCAGGGTGAAACGGGTATAGGCGTGTCGACGTCTGGCTGCTATCTCGTGCGGGTTCAACTCTTTTCTCAACCAGGTATGGCGAAACCGATTGACAACTAACTCCTGGTTTTTTTCAAGAACCAGCCCGTAGAAGATCTTCCGCTCTCCAATCTCCCAATCGTAGGCATAGATCGTTCGGTACCACGCGAGCGCCGCATGAAAGTGGCCGCTGCGCTGCAGGTGGAGTGCCAGAAGCAGGGGGACAAAGTAGTAGATCTCCTTGAGCCAGTTCGGTGCGTCGTGTAGCCACCTGCCGGTAGCATCTTCGTGTAGCCCAAAATAGTCTTTTACCGCAACCTGTCTCTTCAGAAGATCCTTCTCCTTTAGCTGCTCCGTGATGAAAAATTCCCCGGGGCGAAGATCATCCGGAAGCTCATTTTCATGCTCCTCGTGTAGCATCGTAAGATAACCGGTATCGCCCACGATCTCCGGATCCCCGTGGTTTGCCAGATGCCGGGCCTGATGCGGCGTGAGATGTGTTGCTGTTCGTAGCCGATCGATGAGGGTGCGGAAGGCCTTGCTTGGCTGATGAGGTGAGCTTTCCTCCAACAGGCTGGGAAGCAGTGCAGCGTCAGGATATAAGAGATTTTGGAATGCGCTGCGCCACGTTTCATACCTGGCAAGCCAGTGCCAGTCTTCTTCAAAGTCCGACCGTTCGTAATTGTCGCTAAACTCAATCTCCCAATGCGCAACCGGATGGGTGTCTGAAAGCATCGAAAACTGTTGCTGTTGCGCGAACCACCCTGTCCGTAAGCCATGAAAGACGGTCTGCAGCGTTTCGGTGGACTGTCGCAGACGCGTCGTCCTGATTTGACCGCTGCTTCCAAAGTCCAGCGCCAGGCGCAGAGTCAGCTCGTTTATTACCTGCCGATCCGGCTCATCTCCTGTATCACTGTCGTTCTGACCAACGGCTTTTGTTAAGAGGATATCCCGTAGCTTGGTTAGCGCCTCGGTTTCTGCGACATCCAACGCTGTCTGCAGCGTTTGTTCCAGTGTCTGTTCAGCCCGACGACGGGCCGACAGTTCCTCAGCGTCTTCCTCTCTGTCGTCTGTGTCCTCCTCCATCTCCGGTAACTGTTGAATCTGCCACTTGAGCAACTTCGGTGACGTATCTGGTGAGGTAAGTGGATCTTGCCGGGTGGAGGGAAAGCCGAACAGTTCTTCAAGTTTCTCCTCCGTGGGTTCTTCGGAAGCGGTAAGCAGTTCATCCACCCGTTCAGGTGCCACTCCCAGGCGTTCCGCTAGTGAGTCAAGGATCTCCCCGGTTTCTCCGTCTTTCTCTTCATCATGTTGAATTAAGGTGCCGGCAGTTTTTAGTTCGGCTACCGACACCCCCCATTGAGCGAGCAGGCTGTCGAGGACCGCCTCCTGGTACTCAGATTCGTTCGAAATCGTATCATTATTCAGATGGTTCCGCAGTACCTCGACTGCCAGTCGTACCTGAGAAACCGGCCGTTCAGCAGCTTCGCGATTATCTTCCTGGGTCAGACTCGCAAATGGTTGGTGGAATACAGCCTGCAGTTCGGCTTCAGTAACCGGTTCACCATCGGCTCCCCGGACACGATCTGCGGCAAAATGTAAAAGATCTCTTAGATAGCGCTGCTGGTTAATCATCTAAGTACCTCCCTTACTTTTACACGGAGTTCGTGCGGTTTCGAAGTGTTGCCGGATACATCGGTCGCTCGAACCAGGATCAGGTGTTCACCGATCCGGTCAAGATGAACGGAGAACTTCCACTCCGACCAGTCGTCGTCCACTACCGGATGGGCGGGTTCAAACTGGCTGCCGTTGAGCGACCACTCTACGCCAGCAACCTCCGTAATGGGGTCTTCGGCAGTGCCCTCTACCCCGACCGTGACGCCACCTTCCTCTTCAAGCACCTCATGGGGGCTGGCGGAAGGCTTGGAAGGCTTGATTATGCGAACCTTGGGCGGGGTAAGGTCTTCAACGTGGATGGTGATCTCATCACTAACCTCATTTCTGGCGTTGTCTTCACAACGAAACTGGATCACATGTTCTCCCATATCCGGAATCGGAATTTTTGCCTCCCACCATCTCCGACTACCTGTAG
>PWQG01000357.1 GCA_003556835.1 Gammaproteobacteria bacterium | reverse complement strand
CGTGACCGGGTCCGCGAACTCGAAGGCCGGTACCAGCGCGAAAGCGGCAGTGTGAAACTGCTCGCTGTCAGCAAAACCCATCCCGTGGAAAAGATTCTCCAGGCCATGAGCGCCGGCCAGAAGGATTTCGGTGAAAACTATCTGCAGGAAGCACTGGATAAAATCCAGGCTATTGGCCAAACAGAAGTCACTTGGCACTTTATCGGCCCGATACAATCGAACAAGACACGAGACATTGCGGAACACTTCGACTGGGTGCACAGCGTGGACCGGTTGAAGATTGCCCGGCGACTCTCGGAACAGCGCCCGGATTCCCTGCCCCCACTCAATATCTGTGTGCAGGTCAATATCAGTGGAGAAAGCAGTAAATCCGGAATTGCACCGGAGGATTGTGACGCATTCTGCGAGGCGGTCGCCCATCTGCCACGCCTGAAATTGCGTGGCCTGATGGCCATACCCGCGCCCACGCAAAGCCTGGCGCAGCAGCGTGCTGTCTACCGCCCCCTGGCGGATACCATGCAACATCTGGCGCGACAACATGAAAGCATGGATACCCTCTCCATCGGCATGAGCGATGACCACGAGGCAGCCATCGCAGAGGGCGGCACAATGATCAGACTGGGCACAGCGATTTTTGGTCCGCGACCTCCCCGGGTGCCTGAGCGAGACTGAGGCGACGATCGGCACAGGCCAGCAAGGCCGGGTTATGGGTGACCATGACCAGTGTGATTCCCAGTCTCCTCAACTCACCCAGGATCTGCTGCGCCTGCCCGTCGGCAAGGTTCGCCATGGCCTCGTCCAGGAACAGTATCGCCGGCTCCCGGTACAGGGCACGGACCAGCAACACGCGCTGTGTCTGTCCGGCAGAAAGGCGTTGCCCGATGTCGCCCACCGGCGTGTGCCAACCCATGGGCATCTGTTGCAATTCCGCTTCCAGACCACAGAGTCGGCAGTAGTGTTTCAGTCGCGCTTGATCGGGCGGCCAACGGTCCAGGACCATATTGTCCAGCAGACTGCCACTGAGCAGGGCATCGCCATGCAACACGGCGGCAAGCTGCTGCCGGTAGGCACGCATCTCTGCGCCCCGCACCAGCCGTCCATCCATCCGCAGCTCCCCCGCATCCGGAGCCAGCAGTCCCGTGAGCAGCTTCAGCAGAGTGGATTTGCCGCAACCCGAAGGCCCCTGTATGGCCAGGCACTCACCACGATCAAGCTCCACATTGACATCACGCAGAATTGGCTCGGCACTGCCCGGGTACCGGTACGTCAGTGCCCGGGCCTGCAATCGTCCCTGCAGCGGCAGCACCGGCACGGAGCTCTCCAGACTATCGAACTCTGGCTGTTGTGCCGTGATATCCGCCAGCCTTTCGCGCTGCAGGCGCAACAACCGGATCTCGACCAGACGCGGAATCATGTCACTGACCGAATTCACAAAATGCTGTTTGAGAAAAATGAAAGCCATAAGCTGACCAATGCTGAGATCGCCGGCATACACCATGCGAGTACCAAAATAGATGGTCAGCACATGGTCCAGGCCAAAAATCAGGGTCTGAAAGGTCGAGACATGCAACTGAAAACGACCCAGCCGGGCACTGCGATTGATCAGCTCGGCGTAACGGCTCTGCCAGAGCCCCAGGCGATGTTGCTCCATACTGTACAGCTTGCTGATCATTATCGAACGAACATTCTCCATGAAGACCGATTGCTGCGCTGCTTCGGCCGCAATCAGTTCCTGTCGACGATGACGCTCGCCGGGCAGCGTCGCCAGACGCAGGACGGTGAATACCAGCAACCAGGCCAGTGTCAGGCTTGCCAGCAGGGGACTGTATATATAGAGCAGAACCAGGGTAGCCAGGGAAAACAGCCCATCGACAAGCACTGTGACCAACTCACGACTGACCATTTCGCGCAAGGTATCGAGCGACGAGAAACGGGACACGACATCGCCCATGTGTCGCCGCTCAAACCATGTAACCGGCAGACGCAGCAGGTGATGAAAGACATTGTTCACCATCTGGAATCCCACATGGTGTGAAAGATGGATTAGCACAATGCCCCGCAGCCACCCGAGAACGGTGCGGGCCAACACGATCATGAGAAAAGCCAGGGCCACGACCAGAATCAGATCCGTGTCACGCCGCGCAAGGCCCTGATCAATACTCAACTGAATGTAGAACGGCGTGAGCAGCGCCGCAATCTGCAGCAATACCGATAACAGGAACACCTGCCCCAGGCTACTCCAGACACCGCTGTCGAGGGCAAAGAGATCGCGTATGCGCGGCAGTTGGCGTCGGTCTTCCACACGGAACTGGCGACCGGGTTGAAATTCAATGGCCACCCCGGTGAAATGACGTCCGAGCTCCCGCCGGCTGTAGCGCCGCTGGCCGACTGCCGGATCATGAATCCAGACATGCCGCGCAGTCACCTTGCGCAACACCACAAAGTGATCCAGGTCCCAATGCAGAACCGCCGGCAACTTCAACGAGGAAATCTCTTCGGGCTCAAGCCGCAGGGCTCTGGGCAACAGTCCCAGGCTGCTTCCCGTGCACATCAGCTGCTCGACGTTGGCACCATGGCTGGAGGCGGCATGACGACCGCGCAGTTCGGTCAGGTCCACACGATGGCCGTGATAGCCCGCCACCATCGCAATGCAGGCAAGGCCGCACTCGGCCGACTCCGCCTGCAGAACCACAGGCAGACGACGCATCCAGTCATGCAGGTATTCTGGTTTCACTTGTGTATCAACCTCAGCAACGGATGCAGAATGTGTTCCAGCAGACGCATCTCGGCAGTGACAATATCGGCCTGCAATGTCATACCGGCTCGCAGCGGTCTCTCCTCGCCCTGATTCCGATTGGAAGCCAGATACTGCTCCGGCAGCGCTGCCCGCACCCGATACACTGGCTCGCGCAGATGTGGCAGGGGTAGGTGGACCTCTCTTGGGTCGATGGTCGAAGCACTGATGCTGACCACTTCCGCCCGATGGTTGCCGTGCCGCTGGTACGGATAGGCGTCATAGGTCACCAGCACCTCCTGACCGGCCTGTATGCGTCCGACGGAAGAGGATGGCAGGTATAGATGTGCTTCCAGCGTTGCACCGTCCGGATTTATTCGGGTGAGTACCTGCCCGGCATGAGCCGGATCGCCCACTGCCGCATTCACTGGTCCGATCACTCCATCACGCGAGGCCGTCAGGGCGGTGAGTGTTTCCACAGCGCTGGCTGCCTGCTCATGACTCAGACGTGCGCCCGACAGGTTCCGCTCCTGTTCTGCTTTCTGCCGCTCCTGCTCCACCAGCGGCCGGGCGTGTTCGAGATCAAGCAATTCACCCTCACGGGCGGCAATGCGCTGCCGGATCTGAACCGACTCCTGTTCGAGCAGCAATGATACGGCCCGCTGCTCACGGTAGTCGGATTCGGAAACGGCAGAACGCCCGAGCAACTCACGCAGGGCATCCAGCGATGCATTGGCAATATCGGCGCGCTCCCGGTTGACGTCGAGTTCCTCGCGCAGCAATTGCAGTTCCGTTTTCAAGCTGCTCTCACTGGCGGCAATTCGACGCAGTTCGGTACTTGCTCTGCGCCGGGCCATTTCGGCCTCCAGCGCAATGGCATGACGCCGGGACTCGGTAAAGATTCTTTCCTCGCGACTGAATTCCCGACCCCGCTCATCGAAACGCTCCCGGCTGACAAGCGCTATGATCTCGCCACGGCGCACTACGTCTCCCTCACTGACCGGGATCCGGACATAGCTTCCATCCATCATCGGTCGCACGCTGACCGAGGGCGTTTCCGGAAGCAGCACTCCACTTACCCGGACCGCGGCTTTGAATGGGGCACGGTACAGGAACAGGGCCAGTGCTACGCAGAACAGCAGGCAGACCAACACATACAGTCGCAACCGCACAGGCTGGCTGATGGTGACGGGGCCGAAGCGGGCCGGCAATCGTTGTTTCAGCACCTCCGCGCGCAACAGCGGCCCG
>PWQG01000213.1 GCA_003556835.1 Gammaproteobacteria bacterium | reverse complement strand
CCCGGGGCATTGGCCAGGGCCACATTGCCTTTCAGCCAGGCACGCATCAGGCCCTTCACACCCAGCACGGAATCGGGTTCAAAGACCTCCGGGTCGAGGAACAGGTCATCAATGCGCCGGTAAATCACATCCACCCGCGCCAGGCCATGGATGGTGCGCATGTACACCATATCGTCCTCCACCACCAGATCACTGCCCTCGACCAGTTCCACCCCCATCTGTTGGGCCAGGAAAGAGTGCTCGAAATAGGCGGAATTGTAGATCCCCGGGGTCAGGACAACGACTTCCGGATAGTCCATGGGGCGCGGGGAGATGGCCGCAAGGGTGTCGAACAACTGCGCGGGATACTCGGTGATCGGCTGGATGTCATGATTTTCAAACAGCTCCGGGAACACCCGCTTGGTGACCTTGCGGTTCTCCAACATGTAGGACACGCCGGAGGGCACACGCAGATTATCCTCCAGCACATAGAAGACACCGCTCTCGTCACGGATCAGGTCGCTGCCACAGACATGGGCCCAGACGCCCAACGCCGGCTTCATGCCAACACATTCCTTGCGGAAATTGGCGGATTTGGCCAACAACTCCTCCGGAATCACCTTGTCCTTGAGGATTTTCCTGTCATTATAGATGTCATCAATGAAACAGTTCAGGGCACGCAGGCGTTGCTTGAGGCCCTCTGCGGTGACGGACCATTGTTTTTCGCTGATCACGCGGGGGATAATGTCGAAGGGCCATTCACGATCGATATTGCCCGCTTCGCTGTAGACCGTGAAGGATATGCCCATGGTCTTGATGGCCAGCTCTGCGGCCGCCTTGCGCCGGGCCAGTTCATCACTCGACAGGGACGCCAGGTGCGCCGCCAGCTTACGGGCCGACAGACGGGGATTGCCCGGCGAACTGATCAATTCATCGTAGTACTCGTCGCATTGGTATTGCTTCCAATCAATGCGCATACTCACCTCACCGGGTCAATGTGAACAATATTGCAGTAAAGGTCTCGATACAACACGACACCCTGTACAGCTTCGATCGTAACGTTGACATTATGCCGCATATCATCCGGCTGCGGCCAGCGCCCCATACCCGGGCCCCGATCAACCACTATTCACTGCGGGTGGAGCCACAGTCGCACTACATCCACTGGCAACAGGATCCGTTCGCCAATCACATCGCCCGGCTGGTATTCACCGAACCGGCTGAACATTTGCGGCTTTCCGTCTTCCTGACGGTCACGCTGGAGCCGTTCAATCCTTTCGATTTTTTCGTCGAGGACTCAGCCGCACAGTACCCGTTCCACTACGCTGCTCGCCTGCACAAGGCCCTGGCTCCCTGCCTGGAACAGTCAGAGGAGCACTCGAAACGAATGCGCGACTGGGTCGCCGCAGCAGACACCCAACCTCGGCCCACCATCGATTTCATTGTGGCCGAGAACCAGCGGGTACGCGATGCGGTGCGCTACCAGATCCGTCATGAACCCGGCGTGCTGACGTGTGAAGAGGTTCTGGACAGCGGTCTGGGCTCCTGTCGCGACAGCAGCTGGCTGCTGATCCAGACCTTACGACACCATGGTATTGCAGCGCGATTTGTCTCCGGGTACCTGATCCAGTTGCGGGATCAGCCGGACCACGATAGCCCGATCCATCCCGATCAGGCGAAGTTCTCCGAGTTGCATGCCTGGGCGGAAGCCTATATCCCCGGCGCCGGCTGGATCGGACTGGACCCCACTTCAGGGCTGCTCGCCACCGAAGGGCATATCCCGCTGTCCTGTGCGCCCGACCCGGAAGATACCGCCCCCGTTGAAGGCAGTACCGGCATCTGCGAGGTCAGTTTCAGCTATGAAAACCGTATCGTGGACATGATCTGAATCCGGGGAGCCTCCCGCTACCCCCGACGCAGGCGTTCGATACGCTCACTGAGCGGTGGATGCGTCATGAGCAGCTTCGAGAAAGTATCACGTGCCTTGTTATTGATACCGAAGGCCACCAGCTCATCCGGCAAGGCTGTGGACTGGCCGCGCTGCAACCGTTCAAGGGCAGCAATCATGTTCTGCCGGCCCGCCAGTTCTGCACCCCCGGCATCGGCACGATACTCACGATAACGACTGAACCACATGACAATGATCGAAGCCAGAATACCCAGTACCAGTTGTGCCACAATCGATGTGATCCAGAACGCCGGCCCGTGACCGCTCTGGGTCTTGAATACCACCCGATCGACAAAATGCCCGATGACCCGGGAAAGGAAGATGACAAAAGTGTTCACCACCCCCTGGATCAGGGTAAGGGTCACCATGTCGCCATTGGCGATATGACTGACCTCGTGCGCCAGCACGGCCTCGGCCTCCTCTTTGGTCATGGTGTTCAGCAAACCGGCACTGACAGCCACCAGGGAGCTGTTTTTGGTCATCCCGGTGGCAAAGGCGTTCACCTGGGGTGAATTGAAAATGGCCACTTCCGGCATGCCGATACCGGCCTGTTTTGCCTGCCGCGCCACCGTATGCAGCAACCACTGTTCCGTGGCATTACGCGGCTGCGTGATGACCTGGGCACCAGTGGAACGCTTGGCCATCCATTTGGACATGGCCAGGGAAATGAAAGCACCACCAAAACCGATCACTGCCGAAAAGATCAGCAGGGCAGTAAGGTCCAGGCCCACCCCCTGCTCGTCCAGGATGCGGTCCACGCCGAGCAGGCGTAACACGACACTGAGCACCAGCAGAATGGCCATGTTGGTCAACAGAAACAGACCGATTCTTTTCATTTATTCACTTCCTTCCTCTTCATTCACGTTGTCGACGGTTCTCTCATACAGCGGCGTGGTATCCGGCATATCACTGAACAGTTTATGGAAATGTCGCTGCACCCGCGCCAGGTTGATCAGCGAGATGCCACTGGAAAAACCAAACCAGACATAAAGACCGTTCATATCGCGAAACAGTTCCGGTAGATAATGGGGACCAGCAATGGTGCCTTCAAGGTAGTGTTCGTAGAGCACCGGCACATCATCCAGGGTCATCTTGCCGACGAACAGCATGGGCAGGATCTCCGGTACCCCCGAGTTGATGGCACTGCGCATGAAGTTGACGTTTTCGACAAAGCCACGCAGGTAGGACAGATCCTTGGTGAACACGGAGCCACCATCGAGGGTGCCGCCCCGGAACACCCGCTGGGTGATCTTGTAGCTGGCCTTGCGTGACAGGCCACGCTCGACAAAATAGCGGTAGACTTCGATGAAGTCGGCGCCCTGCTCGGCCATGTCAACCGCGGTCACCCGGTCACTGACCTTCAGGGCACGACCGGGATAGGAACTGAAGCTCAGGGTCTCCATCAGCACCGCCAGACCTTCCTGGCAGGCAGTCACCCGCGGCGAACCCACACTGAGCCAGGTGGCCCAGGGTTGTCGGCGCCCATTGAGGGTGGTGCCCACATGCACCCAACCCTCATGCACTTCCAGCACTTTCAGATCAAAGTCGGTGAAGTCGGCATCCTCGTTGATCTTGATGTAGTCACCACCGGCAGCCGCATCGGAGACGATACCGTCGCTGAGCATGACACGGATATCACCTTCCTCGAAGTATTGTTCCAGACGTTCGCGCAGCACCGAAACGGCCGTCTCGGAGGAGATATCACTGTCGTAAGGGCGTGCCAGGTGGGTGGCGGCCGGTAGGGAAAAGATTTCGCAGAGCTTTTCACCCAGCTGTCGCAGGGTTTTCCGATCACCCCGCATATGGTCGCGTGCCGAGCCGTAGAGCTGTCGACTGTGTCGGCCGAAATCGACTGTGCCACGGGTGCTCAGCATCTCGATGACCAACAGGTACTGGTCCGCCGTGTTGCGCAGTATCCGCCCCAGACCATCACCACGGCCCAGTTGGCGCCGGATGTCCCTGCGCAGATCGAGGAAATCCGCCCGCAGGGAGACGGGATCAAAATTCAGTGATTGCCCCTCGTAGTAGGACTCGTCAATGCGCGGCATGCGTTTGCCGTCCGCCTTGAGAAACTCATGTTCCACTTCCCTGGGCCATTTGATGGCATCGAGGATGCGAATGGGCTGCTGCAGGGCGATCAGGCGGTCAGAGAGAAGCTTAAGCTTCTCCCGATACTGCGATTGGTTCATGTCCACTGTGACGCGTGCTCCTAAGAGACGGTCACTCGACAACAACCGTCTTGATATTGGTGAACTCACGGATACCGGGGGCGGCCAGCTCACGCCCGTAGCCGGAGTTCTTGATACCGCCGAAAGGCAGGCGCGGATCCGATTTGACGAAGCCGTTGACGAATACACAACCGGCTTCCAGGCGCTCACGGGCCATGGTTTCGCCCTTGCCGGCGTCGCGGGTGAAAATTGCCGCCCCGAGACCGAACTCCGACTGATTGGCCAGTACCAGGGCTTCCTCGTCGCTGCGTGCACGAATCAGGGCCGCCACCGGACCGAACACCTCTTCATCAAAGGCCGGCATGCCCGGTCGCACCTCGGTGAGCACGGTGGGACTGTAGAAATTATCCCGGCGCTCGCCGCCACACATCAGTACCGCGCCCAGGCGGATGCTCTCCTTGACCTGGGCTGCGACATCATCACACAGATCCGGCCGCGCCAGTGGTCCCACGTCAGTATCCTCGGCCATCGGGTCACCCGACTTTTTACGACTCATGGCCTCTTTCATGCCCTCGGCAAATTCACCGTAGAGGCTCTCATGCACTATGAAACGTTTGGCCGCGATACAGCTCTGTCCGTTGTTGATCAGGCGGCTGTTGCAACACTGTTCCACGGCCAGATCGAGATCGGCGTCGGATAGTACCACATAGGGATCACTGCCCCCGAGTTCCAGCACCGACTTTTTCAGCGCTTTGCCGGCCTGGGAGGCCACCGAGCGCCCCGCCTCGGTGGAACCGGTAAAAGTCACGGCGCGCACCAGGGGATGCTCGATGACACGGGACACATTTTTTGACGACATCAAAAGGGTTCGGAATAGACCATCATCGAGACCGGCAGCCCGCATCACCTCCTCTATGGCCAGCGCACAACCGGACACATTGGATGCGTGCTTGAGCACCACCGCATTGCCCGCCATCAAGGCCGGCGCCATGAAACGGAAAGCCTGCCAGTACGGGAAATTCCAGGGCATGATGGCCAGTACCACGCCCAAAGGCTGATGACTGTAGTAACTCTTGCTGTAGTCAGCGTCCACTGGTGCGTCTGCAAGCATGTCGGCAGCGTGGTCGGCAAAATGCTCACAGACCCAGGCACATTTCTCGACCTCGGCCCGGCTGCTGACCAGGGTCTTGCCCATTTCCCGGGTCGCCATGGTGGCCAGCGATTCACTTTGCTCTCGCAATTGTTCCGCCACCTGCCGCAACATACGGGCACGGTCTGACATGGCCGTGCGCTTCCAAGCTTTCTGCGCCTGATCGGCTGCCACCAGTGTGCTTTCGAGTTGATCCAGGGGGAAAGCCGGATAGTCGGCCAGCTTCTTGCCGTCGAACGGGTTTATACTGCTGAAATCTGCCATCGCCTTTTTCACTCCACCATCATTCATCGGGTTGTGGCGCCAACATGCGCGTCGGGTCCACATGGCGGTCGAACTCTTCTGCGCTCAGCAACTCCAGTGCCAGCGCCGCCTCGCGCAGACTCGTATTGTTTTCATCTGCGTGTTTGGCCACCCGGGCCGCCTGGTCATAACCGATGACCGGGCTCAGTGCCGTGACCAGCATCAGCGAGCGTTCGACGTAATGGGCCAGTTGTGACTCATTGGCCCGCAGCTCATCCAGGCAGTGGCGACAGAAACTGTTCATGGCATCACTGAGCAAGCAGATTGAATCCATCAGCTGATGGATGATCAGGGGCTTGTAGACATTGAGCTGGAAGTGCCCCTGGCTGCCCGCCATACTCACTGCATGGTAATTGCTCATGACCTTGAGGCAGACCATGGTCAGCGCCTCGGCCTGGGTGGGATTGACCTTACCCGGCATGATCGAGCTGCCCGGCTCATTGGCGGGCATCTGCACTTCGGCAAGACCACAGCGCGGACCGCTGTTCATCATGCGCAGATCATTGGCCATTTTGAACAGGGACGTGGCAAGAAGGTTGAGCCGGCCATGCAGATCGACCAGCACATCGTGTCCCGCCAGGGCCGTGAAATGGTTCTCCGCCGGTCGGAACTTGCGATTGGTCAGCGCACTGATCTGCCTTGCCACACAGCCTGCCCAGTCGGGATGGGTGTTCAGGCCGGTACCCACGGCACTACCGCCGATGGCCAGGCGCTGCACTTCGGGCTGCACGTCCTTTAGCTGCTGATAGGCATACAGGATGTGATCATGGAAGGCCTGGAACTCCTGACCCAGGGTGATCGGTGTTGCGTCCATCATGTGTGTCCTGCCACTTTTCAGCAGGCTGGAGAATTCAACACTCTTCCGATCCAGCGTTCCCAACATGTCACTGGCGGCCGGAAACAGTTGCCGGTCCAGCAGCTCGGCGGTAACCACATGCATCACCGTGGGAAACACATCATTGGAGGATTGCGACATGTTCACATGGTCGTTGGGATGCAAGGGACTGTTGTCACCACGCTTGCCACCAGCCAGCTCATTGCCTCGGTTGGCGATGACCTCGTTGAGATTCATGTTCGTCTGCGTACCACTTCCGGTCTGCCACACGGAAAGCGGAAAATGCTCATCCAGCTTACCGGCCATGATCTCGTCACAGGCCTCGCCGATAAGATGACTGCGCTCCTTGTCCAGTTTGCGCAATTCATAATTGCTCAGCGCCGCCGCTTTCTTCACCAGGGCAAAGGCCCGGATGAAGGCCATCGGAAAGCGCTGCTTCCCGATGGCAAAGTTCTGCACCGAGCGCTGGGTCTGGGCTCCCCAGAGCGCGTCCGCTGGCACCTGCACTTCACCCAGGCTGTCTGATTCGGTCCGCCATTGCTGTGTTGTCATGCGCGTTCCCTCCGTGTCCATCGTCGACCGTCCGTACGGGCATGCCGGCTGGCTCAGCTGAGTTTGTCGATGACATAGGGCATGATGCCACCACTGGTGTAATAGGCCACTTCGTTGACCGTATCCAGACGACACAGCAACTCGCAGCTCTCGCTGCTGCCGTCCTCGCGCTCAACCTTCATGCTCACCTTCATGCCCGGGCTGACCTTGTCGAGGCCGCTCAGGCTGATGGTCTCGCTGCCATCCAGTTTAAGACTCTCGCGCGTGACGCCGTCGGTGAACTGCAGCGGCAACACACCCATGCCGGCCAGATTGGAGCGGTGGATGCGCTCGAAGCTCTCCGTGATCACCGCACGCACTCCGAGCAGACGGGTACCTTTGGCGGCCCAGTCCCTGCTCGATCCGGTGCCGTACTCCTTGCCGCCAATCACCACCAGGGGAGTGCCTTCCTCCTGATACCGCATGGCCGCGTCGTAGATGCTGGTCTGCTCTTCATCCGGGAAATGTTTTGTGTACCCGCCCTCAACATCGTCGAGCATTTCGTTGCGGATCCTTACATTGGCGAAGGTGCCACGCATCATCACTTCATGATTGCCTCGGCGTGAACCATAGGAATTGAAATCGCTGCGCTCAATACCATGCGATTTCAGGTACTCCCCTGCCGGGCTGTCCGGCGCGATGGCCCCGGCCGGTGAGATATGGTCGGTGGTCACCGAATCACCCAGCACGGCAAGGATGCGGGCGCCCTTGATATCACCAGGCACATAGGCCAGCTCTGGCGAGAAAAACGGCGGATTCTGGATATAAGTGGATTTGTCATCCCAGGCATAGGTATCACCTTTACTGAAAGGCATGTCATTCCAGTCCTGGTTGCCGCTGAACACATCGGCGTAGTTACGGGAGAACATTTCTTCATCCACCAGCGCCATGGCCTCACGAATCTCGGCATTGTCAGGCCAGATGTCCTTCAGGTAGACGGGATCCCCGTTATTGTCCTCGCCGATCACTGCCGTGGAAATGTCTTCGTCAGTAGTGCCGGTGAGAGCATAGGCGACCACCAGCGGTGGCGAAGCCAGCCAGTTGGCACGCACACGGGGATGGATGCGCCCCTCGAAATTCCGGTTACCGGACAACACCGAGCTGACGGTCAGCCCGCCCTTCTCGATGGCAGCATCAATGGCATCGGGCAGCGGCCCGGAATTGCCGATACAGGTGGTACAACCATAACCCACCAGGTTAAAGCCGAGTTTGTCCAGGTATTTGTCCAGTCCCGCCTTCGCCAGGTAATCGGTCACCACCTTGGAGCCCGGCGCCAGCGAGGATTTCACCCAGGGTTTGCGCTGCAGCCCTTTCTCGACCGCCTTTTTGGCGATCAGGCCGGCAGCCATCATCACGGCGGGATTGGAGGTATTGGTGCAGGAAGTGATGGCCGCTATCACCACATCGCCGTCTGACAGGTCGTACTCCTCACCTTCAACATCAACACTGCGCTTGTCCCGGCCCAGATTCATGTCGTCAAGGGCTTTTGGCAACTGCGGCAGGGGGACGCGGTCCTGGGGGCGCTTGGGGCCGGCCAGGCAGGGCTCCACACTATCCAGGTCGAGTTTCAGATCGCTGCTGTAGACAGCATCTTCGCGGTCACTGCGCCACATGCCCTGGGCCTTGGCATATTTTTCCACCAGCTCGATGGTTTCCTCGTCACGACCGGTAAGCGAGAGGTAACGCAGGGTTTCCTCGTCCACGGCAAAGAAACTGCACGTGGCACCATATTCGGGTGACATGTTGGCAATGGTGGCCCGATCAGCCAGGCTCAGGTGGGCAGCACCCGGGCCGTAGAATTCCACGAACTTGCCCACCGCACCATGCTTGCGCAGCATCTCGGCCACGGTGAGCACCAGATCGGTGGCGGTAACGCCTTCGCGCAGCTCTCCCGACAGCTTGACCCCCACCACTTCGGGAATCCGCATGGACAGGGGCTGACCCAGCATGGCCGCTTCCGCCTCGATACCACCAACGCCCCAGCCCAGCACCGCCAGGCCATTGACCATCGTGGTATGACTATCGGTTCCGACCAGGGTGTCAGGGTAGGCAAACCGACGACCATCTTCTTCGCTGCTCCAGACCGCCTTCGACAGATATTCCAGGTTCACCTGGTGACAGATTCCCGTGCCGGGCGGCACCACCCGGAAGTTGTCAAAAGCCTCCTGTCCCCAGCGCAGAAATTCATAACGCTCGCGGTTGCGCTCCATTTCGATACGCACATTGTCCCGGTAGGCGGTATCACTGGCAAAAGCATCCACTGTCACTGAATGGTCAATGACCAGGTCCACCGGATTGATCGGATTGATCAGGCCGGGATTGCCACCCTTGGCCGCCACCGCATCACGCATGGCGGCAAGATCGACCACAGCCGGCACGCCGGTGAAGTCCTGCATCAGCACCCGGGCAGGAAGAAAGGCCACCTCGTGGTCCGATTTCCGCTGCTGCGTCCAGTTGAGCAATTGCTGCACATCGTCCGGGGCGGAAAACCCCTTGTCCATGTGTCGCAGCACATTCTCCAGCAGAATCTTGAGTGTGACCGGCAGGCGATCAACATCCTCGTAACCGGCCTCGGAAAGGGCCTGAAGGCTGTAGTAGTGATATTCGTGGTCACCTGCCTTCAGGGTTTTCAGGGTATCGGGTATCTTGGCGCTTTGCGTCATTACTTGCACTCCGTGGCTGGCATCTTCACTTGAGTATAACGCAGCAACCGCAGTGCTCCAATTGTTGTTGCCCCGCGTATTACGTGACAGAATCCCGCTTCCTGGCGGTCTATAGATAACATTCCGCCGCCGACCAATCTGTCAGGCATTCAGATTAGAGACCATGTCCATACCCCGACTGCTGTCGACACCAAAAACGCTCTGCACAACCCTGCTCCTGGCGCTTTCGCTGACTACCGGAAGCGCCGCATTGGCACAGTCTCCGACCGTGCGCATTTCCGGCGCGGGTAGCAATCTGGAGAGCAACATCCGTGCACACTTGCGGATTACCAGTGAAAGTTGCACCAGCAGCATGCGACGCCTGAATCGTCTGTTGCCCCAGGTGCGCCGTAATGTCGAGCGCGCCTCCCAGGCGCTGGGCTTCTACGAAAGCGAAATCGATCTTGCCTTTGAGGCGGGAGACGATTGCTGGATACTGAACGTGGACATTGATCCCGGGCAGCGCATCCGGGTCAGTGAGGTGCGGATCGACATCGTCGGCACCGAGCCGGGCATCTTTCGTGAAGTGATCAACAACCCGCCCTTGCAGCGCGGACAGCCCCTGAACCACAGCCAGTACGAGCGTATAAAGTCGCTGCTCAGCAGCATGGCGGCCGAGAATGGGCATTTCAACGCCCGATTCAACCGTTCGGACCTGGCCATTGACCTGGAAAACTATACCGCAGCGGTATTGATCGAATTTGAACCGGGTGAGCGTTTCCGCTTTGGGGAGGTCCGCCTGCCGGAACTCGAGGAGTTGTCAGAAACCTTTCTCACGCGCTTCCTGACTTTCGAGCCCTCCATGCCCTACTCCACGGAGCAGTTGGTGAACCTGCGCCGCAACCTCAATGACAGCCAGTATTTCAACCAGGTGGCGGTCACCCCGCAGCTTTCCGAGGCCCGGGAAGGGGAAGTGCCGGTGAACATCGAGCTGGGCATGCGCACGCGGCGCACGTATACCACCGGTATCGGCGCCAGCACCGACGCTGGCCCCCGCGTGCGCTTTTCCTATGAGGACCGCTACATCAACCGCCGCGGGCATCGACTGAGCGGGGATGTACTGGTTTCCACCCAACAACAGGAGCCCAGCCTGAGCTATGTGATCCCCCTGCGTGATCCGGCCAGCGAGAGTTTGCGCCTGTCGGGCGGTTTCCTGCGCCAGGAAACCGACTCCTACATCAGCAACACCTGGCGAGTGGGAGGCAGCTACCGCACCCTGTTCCCGGAGAACTGGGTGCAGAACTTCTTCACCAATTTCCAGACCGAGCGCTCGGAACTGCTCAGCACCAATGAAACCGACCGCATCAAAACGACCGTCTCCGGCATAAACTGGAGCCGGACCCGCACCGATGACCCCATCTATCCGCGCCGTGGATGGCGCCTCTTTGGACAGGTGAGTGGCTCCTACGACCAACTTCTGTCCGACATTTCCTTCCTGCAACTCAGCGCCAACGCCAAGTTCATAGAGAGCGTCGGTCCGGGTCGGGTCCTGTTGCGGGGCGAAATCGGCAGCAGTTTTGTCAGCGATGTCGAGGAGCTGCCAATATCCGAACGATATTTCACCGGTGGTGACCAGAGCGTGCGCGGCTACCAGTGGAACAGCCTGGGAGCCCCCAATCGAGACGGCGATGTCGTGGGCGGCAAGAATCTGCTGGTCGGCAGTGTCGAGTATGATATCAATGTAGTGGGTAACTGGAATGTGGCTGCCTTCATGGACGTCGGCAATTCTTTCAATGATTATGGAGACATCCGCCTGCGGCGCGGCGTCGGGCTCGGGGTACGCTGGATGTCACCCATCGGGGCCATCCGCCTGGACGTGGCACGCGCCATCGACAAGGGCAGCTACCGCTTTCACATCACCATGGGGCCGGATCTGTGAGCCAGGAAACAACGCAACAGAAATCAGGAAGATCTCCGGGCAGACGCCTGCTGCGGGGCCTGTTCATCAGCGCGGTGGTGCTGGTATTGCTGGTAGGCCTGCTGCTCGGCAGCCTGACTGCGGTGCTGGGCACCGAACGCGGCAGCCGCTGGGTGCTCGACATGGCAACCGACATGGTGGCCAGCGAGGACCTGCAGTTGGCTTATGGCGCAATGAGCGGCAGCCTGGCCCGGGGCCTGACCCTGCATGACTTCAGCGTGCAGATGGGCAACAACCGGATCGAAGCCCGCGAGTTCCGCAGTCTCTGGAACCCCTTCACGATATTGACCGGGGAATTCATCCTTGATCACCTGGCTGTGGAAGGGCTGCTGGTTGACTGGCCCGGCAATGAGCCGGCTGCAGAGCCCGCTGATCCCGTGCCCCTGCGCGACACCCTGGACAATGTGCTTCCTCTGCCGATCAGTATCCGCCTGGCCGAAGTGAGCCTGGATGATGCCGAGATCCGCAGCGGTGATACCGAACTGGAGATTGAGCATCTCAGCCTCGCAGCCCTGCTCCGGGACCGTGACCTGCGCGTTTCCAGCCTGGTCTTCCGCGCCGACTCCATTGCTCTGGAGGGCAATATCGATGTGGCACTACTGGGTGATCTTGCGCTTGACGGCGACCTGAACTGGCAACTCCAGGGCATTCTGCCAGAAGACATCGGCGAGGAGACCAGTGGACGACTGCAGTTCCATGGCGACCTGAACCGCCTGCAGCTCAGCCACGCCCTGCAGGCGCCCTTGCAGCTGCAGTCCGACGGGCACTTCCACCTGGGTCTCGCGGATATGCTGAACCTGGTCGCCGACACCCTGGACATGAGTATCGACCTGCAGCATGAAATGCCCATGCAAAGCCTGCCGCTGGCCGCCCTGGAAGACTGGGAAATCGGTCAGACGCAGATCAGCACCCGCGGCTGGCTGGAAGACCTGGAGATCAGTGGCAACAGCCATCTGCGCAGCATTGACGTGGAGGCTCTGGACCTGGATGCCGCGCTGAGCTGGCAGGTTGCACTGCAGGGTGATCAATTGCAGATCAGCGAAGCGCTGGTGGAAACCGCCAGCGGGCAGATCCGCAGCAGTGGCCTGGTGAGCTGGGCCGATGTACCGCATATCCGTCTGGATATCGACCTCGAGGACAATGCCCCACTTTCGACCACCACTGCCGCCCCGGAAGCCCTGAACCTGTCGGACCTGATCGCTGACTTATCACTGGACCTGCGATTTACCGAAGAGGGTCCGCAGGGGGAAGTGCAGTTGCGTTCGCTCAGCGCGATACTCAATGACTTTCCATTGGACGCGGTGGCCGATGTGGTGCTGGATCAGCAGGGCATCCACGTGCGTGAGCTTGAATTGCAGACCGCCAGCAATGAAGTCCGCCTGAGTGGCTCTATGCAGGACGAAACTCTGGATATGCAGCTGGCTCTCTCGGCGCCCTCTCTGGAGGAGTTGTATCCGGAGCTGAGCGGCAGCCTGGAACTCAATGCCGCCATCAACGGCCGACTCGACGACCCGACCATCCGCATTGAGGGCAATGCCCGGACACTGCGTTTCAATGACATCATGCTCGCGGACCTGCGCATCGATGGCAGCACCAGTGGCGGCGAAAACGAGATCCGCCTGGGGCTCGAGCAACTGGAAGTGGCCGGGGAAACGATCGACCGTATCGACCTGCGACTGGATGGGCAGCTGGAGGAGCATCTGCTGCATGTTGACGTCGATTCGAATCTCCTCCAGCTCGCCCTGTCACTGCAGGGTGGTCTTGAAGAGGCGCAGTGGATCGGTCGCCTGCTCGACAGCCGCTTCTCTTCTCCCGAATACGATACCGGCGCCTGGCAACAGGCCGAGGCAGCCGAGCTGCAATTATCAGCCAACAACAACAGCCTTTCTTCGGTCTGCTGGCAACAGGGAGGCGCCTCGCTGTGCCTCGACGCGGCGCTGGATGAGGCACAGCAGCTCACGGCCTCCCTCAGCCTGGACGCTTACCCACTGACGGCACTCAACAGCACGGAAGCGGTCGGCGTATTCCGCAACTTCCATGAGTCCGACCGGGACTATCCAGCACCGGGCGAAGCGCACAAGCTGCCTTTCTCACTACCGGAGAACCTTGCGTTACTGGGCGAACTGGGATTGCAGGCCACGGCCTCCGGAGCCATCAATGACCTGCAGGCCGACTTTAGTTTGCAGATCAACGGACTGGAACTGTATGTACTCGCCGCTGAAAGTGAAATCCTCAATGGTGACGAAGAAACCGACCCACTGGTGGAACAGTTTCTCTGGGAACAGACTGAAATCACGGGCGAATACAGAGAGGGACACCTACGGCTCAGCAGTCTGATGGACTTCTACCAGCAGAGCCTGTCCGGCACCGAAGCTGCCATGCGCGGGACAACACGGGCTGAACTGGAAATGGATCCGGAGCAGGCCCTGACTGGCCGTGTGGACCTTGATTTCGACGACATTGCCTGGCTGGAGGCCCTGCTGCCCCAGGTCAACGAGCTGCGCGGTGAATTCCATGCCGCATTGCTGCTCGGTGGCACGGTCAGCAATCCTGAATTCGGTGCCGATGTCTCCCTGCTTGACGCTGGCCTGCTGGTGGCACCGCTGGGACTGGAGCTGCGCGCCGTGAACATGAATCTGGTCAACGACGACAGCGGAAATTTCCGGATCGAGGCGTCCGCCGAATCAGGTCAGGGCCGCTTGGAGCTGGAAAGCGACATACTGCGACCCTTTGCTGAGGACCGGGAATTCAGTCTTGCCCTGCGTGGCAACGATTTCATGCTGGCCGACATCGAGGAAGTGACCATGGCCATCAGTCCGGATCTGCGGGTCCAGGGCAGCCTGAGTGGCATACATGCCACCGGCACCCTGCGCGTGCCTCTGCTCGATGCCCGGGTGACCACCCTGCCTGAAACTGCGACCAATGTATCCAGTGACGCCATCCTGGTCAGCCAGCGAGAAGATCGCCCGCCAGTGCGCAATGCCGCCCAGGTCGATCAAGGCCCCTTGAACGCCATCCCTCTCAGTGCCGAGGTCCGGGTGATTCTGGGTGATGATGTACGCATTTCCGCCTTCGGCCTCAACGCACGGCTCGGGGGCATGCTGGACATCAATCAGCGTGCCGGTTCGTCTCCACTGATGTACGGTGAGCTGGATGTGGTGGAAGGCAGTTTCGAAACCTATGGTACTGAGTTGAATATCGAACGGGGCCAATTACTCTTCTTTGGTCCCTTCGACAACCCGGCCATCGATATCCGCGCCGTGCGTACCGTCGAAAACATGCGCGTGGGTGTACAGATGGGTGGCACCATCCGGAACATGCGCAGCTCCCTGTTCTCCAACCCGACGTTGCCGGACGGAGACGTTCTTGCCGTACTGATCACCGGCCGGCCGTTGGCCGAAATCGGGCAGAGTGATCCGGACAGCAATGCCATGGTCGGGGCCATCACCTCCCTGGGTCTTTCCCAGAGCGAAGGGCTGGTCGACCAGGTGCGCAGCACGATAGGTCTCGACACCCTGGCTATCGACTCGGCGGGCGACCTCAATGACAGCAGCCTGACCCTGGGCAAGTACATCACGCCACGCAT
>PWQG01000076.1 GCA_003556835.1 Gammaproteobacteria bacterium | reverse complement strand
CGTCTCGTCGATCCCCGAAGCCTGGCGCTGGGTGGCCGACGTCAACCCCGTCACCCCCATCATCGAGACCTTCCGGGCCGGCTTTTTGGGCGCGGGCAACGCCTCCTGGACCGGCCTGGCCTACAGCGCCGGCTTCATGCTGGTCGTGATGTTCATTGGCATCGTCATTTTTAATCGCGTCGAGAAGACCTTTATTGATACGGTGTGAGAGAGAGAAAAGCTCGTAGCTGGGCCAGCGCCCCATGGCGCTTGGCACTTCGCTGGTGCGGGTAGCTCGAAGAGCACTCTTTGAGTGATCCCGCCCAGCTCGTAGCTGATAGCTCATAGCTTGTCGCTGGTAGCACTCAGAACTTTGAACTTAGATGGTTTTTCTTACTACTGACTACCGACTACCGACTACGTTCTACCGACTACGTTCTACTAACTAAGCTCTACCAACTAATACCACTCACAAACCCATGAAAATCGTATCCATCGTTGGTGCCAGACCCCAGTTCATCAAAGCAGCAGTCCTCAGCCGTGCCCTAAAGCAGGATCATACCGAAATCCTGGTTCATACCGGGCAGCATTACGATGACAACATGTCGGCCGTGTTTTTTGAGCAGCTGGGCATCACAACACCTGAATACCATTTAGGCATTGGTTCTGCACCTCATGGCAAACAAACTGGGGAGATGCTGGCGGCGATTGAATCGGTATTGCAAGAAGAAAATCCGGATTGGGTCCTGGTGTATGGAGACACCAACTCAACCCTGGCCGGCGCCCTGGCCGCAGCCAAGCTGCACATCAATGTGGCCCATGTTGAGGCCGGCTTGCGCAGTTTCAATCGACGCATGCCGGAAGAGATCAACCGGGTGCTGACCGATCACATCTCGACCCTCTTGCTGTGTCCATCGCAGCCCGCAGTGGATAATTTACGCACTGAAGGGATCACTCGCGGTGTGCACATTGTAGGCGATGTGATGCATGATGCGCTGTTGTGGGGGTTGAATAATAACCCTAACCGTACGGAGGATGTATTATCGCAGTACGGTCTGCATGAAAAACGATACCTGCTGCTGACCATCCACCGCGCTGAGAACGCGGATAACCCACAGCGGCTGGGTGCGATCATCCAAGCGCTCAACGGGGTAGAGGAGCACGTCCTCTGGCCAATTCACCCCCGCACGCAAAACAAAATGCAGGCATACGGCTTTCAGACCCCGGACCATATCCGCATGATCGAGCCAGTGGGCTATTTTGAGGCGCTCACTCTGCTGGCCCATTCCCGCCGCCTCCTGACGGATTCAGGCGGGATGCAAAAAGAAGCCTACTGGCTGAAGGTGCCCTGCATCACGCTGCGGGATGAGACGGAATGGGTCGAAACCGTCGATGTGGGCTGGAATATCCTGGTGGGCGCCTCACCACAAGTCATCACCCAGGCCATCCACCACTGGCAGCCGGCCGAAGACCATCCCAATATCTACGGGGATGGCAAGGCGGCTGGGAAAATAGTGAAGCTCCTCGAGCTAAAAGGATGACTGGGGACAGAAGACAGGAGACCGAATCCCCGTCTTCGGTCCTCCGTCCTCCGTCTAACCACCGACCGCTATCTCAATTGGAGAACGAATGAGCATATTTATTCACCCCACCGCCGACGTTTCAGAGGCCGCTCACATCGGTGACGGCACCAAGATCTGGCAGCACTGCCAGGTGCGCGAGGACGCCCGCCTGGGGCAGAACTGCATCCTCAGCAAAGGCGTCTACATCGACGCCGGGGTGCAGATCGGGGACAACGTCAAGATCCAGAACGGCATCTCGGTCTACCACGGTGTGACCCTCGAGGACGGCGTGTTCTGCGGCCCGCACTGCGTGTTTACCAACGACAAGCGCCCGCGTTCGATCAACCCGGATGGCACACTCAAGGGCGGCGCGGACTGGCAGGTCTCCGAGACGCTGGTGCGGGTAGGCGCATCGATTGGAGCGCATGCCACCCTCATCTGCGGCGTGACCATCGGTCGCTGGGCCATGATCGGCGCGGGGGCTGTGGTGACCCGTTCGGTGCCCGATCACGGCCTGGTGCTCGGCAACCCGGCCCGCCTGGTTGGCTTTGTGTGCCCCTGCGGGGAGAAATTGACCGACCCCCAGGAACATGACCAGGCTGTGCGCATGACCTGCCCGGCTTGTTCGACGGAAATTCACATCCCCAGGCATGATTATCACCGGCTCACACCCAGATAGGAGCAACACCGTATGATCCATATTGCCAAACCCTTCATCGGGGAAGAAGAAAAACAGCTGGTCATGGAAGTGCTCAACTCGGGCATGCTCGCCCAGGGCCCCAAGGTGGCCGCACTCGAGAAAGCCTTTGCCGAAGCCTGCGGCGTTAAGCACGCCGTCGCCACGTCCTCCGGGACGACTGCGCTGCACATCGCGCTGCTGGCCCACGGCATCGGACCCGGTGACGAAGTCATCACCACACCCTTCACCTTCATCGCCTCCGCCAACAGCATCCTCTTCACCGGGGCTAAGCCGGTCTTTGTCGATATCGAGCCGGACACCTTCAACATCAACCCCGCGCAGGTGGAAGCCGCCGTCACCCCCCGCACCAAGGCCATTCTGCCGGTGCACCTGTATGGCTATGTGTGCGACATGGACGCTTTACAAGCGATTGCCGACAAGCACAACCTGGCGATCATTGAAGATGCCTGCCAGGCGGTTGGGGCGACCTACCATGGTAAAAAAGCCGGGAGCTTTGGCACAGGCACCTTCTCGCTGTATGCCACCAAGAACATCATGTCCGGCGAGGGCGGCATGATCACCACCGATGATGATCACATCGCTGAACAGTGCAAGCTGATCCGCAGCCACGGCATGCGCGTGCGCTACTACCACGATAGGCTCGGCTACAACTTCCGCATGAGTGACCTGCACGCTGCCATCGGGCTGGCGCAGATCGGACGCCTGGCGGACTTCACTGCCGCACGCCAGGCCAACGCCGCCTACCTGAACGAACACATCACCGCCGCCGTCACACCCACCGTCAAACCTGGGTACGAGCACGTCTGGCACCAGTACACCATCCGCTTGGACGGGGGACGCGATCGTGATGCTGCCGTGCAGCAGCTCAACGATGCCGGTATCGGTACGGGCATTTTCTACCCGGTGCCCGCCCATCAGCAGGGCTACCTGCGCGAACTGGTTGGCGAGGTGCATTTACCCGTGGCTGAGCAGCTGGCACAGGAAGTGATCTCACTGCCGGTGCACCCCCAGGTGAGCGGGGCGGATTTAAACCAGATCGTCGAGGAGGTTAACAAGCTATGATCCTGAAAACAGCCGTGATCGGTGTGGGCTCGATGGGTTATAACCACGCCCGTGTCAACTGGGAACTGCCCGAAGCCGACCTGGTCGGCGTGGCCGATACCGACGCCGCCGCTGCCCAGCGGGTGGCTGCTAAGTTTGGCACCAAAGCCTACAGTGACTATCGTCAGCTGCTCGATATCGCCAAGCCGGATGCCGTCACCCTGGCAGTGCCGACCGTCCACCATCACGCCATCGCCCTCGAGCTGATCGAACGCGGTATCCCCCTGCTGATCGAAAAGCCGATTGCCTTCAGTGTGGAAGAGGGGCAGGCCATCATCGCTGCCGCCCACGCAGCGGAGGTGCCCTTGTTCATCGGGCATATCGAGCGCTTCAACCCAGCCGTGATCGCGCTCAAAAAGCACCTGGCCCAGGGTGACCTGGGGCGCGTCTTCCAGATCGACGCCCACCGCCAGGGACCCTTTCCGGCCCGCATCAACGATGTGGGCGTGGTCATTGACCTGGCCGTGCACGACCTGGACATCATGCGCTACATCACCGGCTCGGAGGTGGTACGCGCCTATGCTGAGACCGAACGCCGCATCCACTCAGAACATGAGGACCTGCTCACCGCGCTGGTGCGCCTGGCCGACGGCGCCGTGGGCACACTGACCATCAACTGGCTCACCCCCACCAAGATCCGCGAGGTGCTGGTGACCGGTGAACGCG
>PWQG01000338.1 GCA_003556835.1 Gammaproteobacteria bacterium | reverse complement strand
GGCGCGCCCAGTCGGGCCCAGGTCAAGGCCAATACCAGACCGAAAGCCACGAACATGGCAATCGAAGCGCCGATGGTGCGGGAGTGGAGCGCCCCCCAGCCCATCAGTAGCAACAGGACGGTGAGTGTGATGTCGAGTAGCAATCCGGCCATCAGCTCGGTCCTTCCCAGCGTTCATCCTGTTCGCTCTGGTAACGCGCCAGCAACTGGCAGCTGGTGGCAGCCGAAGCCATCACGATCAGCCAGATCAGCAATAACAGGCCGGCGACCAACCATTGTTGTGATTTCAGGGCCAGTCCCGCGGCCAGCAGGCCCAGGCCGGTATTGTCGGCCTTGGTGACCGCGTGCAGCCGGCTGTAGACGTCGGGGAAGCGTATCAGGCCAAGCGCCCCGCTGATGAAGAAAAACAGGCCGGCCAGGATCAGTATCCAGGCGATTCCATCCAGCAACTGGCTCATGCCGAATCCTCCTCCTCGCGCTTTTGCTGTTGTGAGGCCGGACGCAGCAACTGCACCAGGGCTGCCGTGATGACCGCGGCCAATAGCGCCAGCACCAAAGCCACGTCGCGCCAGACCGCTGTCTCCTGCCACTGCGCCATGACCAGCAATACGGTGATGCCGGTGGTGCCCAGCATCTGGACACTGAGCAGCCGGTCCACGAGTGTGGGGCCGCGCAGTATGCGCCAGAGCCCGGCAAGGCCTGTCAGCAGCAGGATGGTGGTGATCCAGCTCATGGGCTGATCACCTCCCCGGTCAGCAGCCGGCACAGCTGCTGCTCGAGTTGCTGGACGGTGGGTCGCCAGTTCTGCCCGGTATCGAGCAGATGGATTTGCAGGCGATTGTTGTTCTCATCGAGTTTTGAAGCCAGTGTGCCGGGTAACAGACCGACAATTGCAGAGAGCAGCAGGCACACGCGGGGATCGGAGGATACGGGCTGATAACTGTCCCAGCCGGGATGGATGTCGGGAGTCGGGCGCAGGGTCCGTCGCGCCACGTCCCATGCGCCCAGCAGGGACTTGTGTAGGAAGAATGCGGCGAAGCCCGGCAGCGCCGACAAGCGCAGGGTCCAGGGCTCCAGGCGCACAAGGGTGGCGGTCAGCGCCGCCAGCAGCACGAACGGGGCGCCCAGGTACCAGCCACGACCCGCACTGAGCAGGGCCCAGAGCAGGGCAAATGCCAGCAGCCAGAAACAGAGGGTCCGCCAGGAGAATGCGGTTGTTGCCGGATCCTGGCGCCCTTGATCAGATTGCGGTGACTGCTCCATGTTCTGTGTATCCATCTCCGCCGGGCTCCGGAACGACTACAGAAAAAACATGCTATTCAAGCTACTCGAAAAAAACAAGCATTCTCAATTGCTTAAAGACCCCATTATGAGCATTCCCAATGCGTCCCTGTAAATGATGTAGAATCAGCGGCACGATTGACCCTTGAATCACACAGAGGCGCAGGTGAACAGGCCACGGAAACAGTTGTCCCCCTTTGCGGCGCGCTGGCTGGCGGAAATCCGCCGCCTGGAGGAGACACAACAGGGAAGCCCTGAGGATGACAGCGAGGCGGTCAGGCAGGCCCGCCTGCAGAGTCCCGATCCCGAGCAGCGTATCGTCTGGCGGGCCCGTTTCCTGGCCGAGGGCACGGCCGCCTGGCAGGCTTTGCACGACTGGCAGCATGGGCTGCGCCTGGCGGTTCTGGCGGCCACGGTGCTGGCCCTGCTGATCGGCTTCACTTCGGCGCTCGCCGTATTGGGAGACGGCTCGCGGGCGGTCAACATCATCTGGGCCCTGGGTGCATTGCTGGGCCTGAACGCGCTCATGTTGCTGGTCTGGCTGCTGGGTCTGCTGTTGATGCGTCGACATGGCAGTGGTGGCGGTTTGTTGGGGCGATTGAGCCTGTGGCTCGCGCGGCGTCTGGCGGGTCGACGGCGTGGGCTGCCGGGCCGGGCACTTACCGGTCTGCTGGCCTCTCGCGGCCTGGAACCCTGGCTGCTCAGTGGCATCACGCATTTTCTCTGGTTCCTGATGCTGCTCGCTGCCGCTGCCGGCCTGCTGTTGGCCCTGTCCCTGCGTTCCTATGATTTTATCTGGGAGACCACCATTCTCTCCCCGGAGGTGTTTGTGCACTTTGTGCGGATCAGCGGTGCGCTTCCCGCCACACTGGGTTTCCAGGTGCCGGATGCCGAACTGGTGCGGCAAAGCGCCAGCGGATTGCTGGGCGAACAGGATCGGGTGGAAGCCTGGGGCCGGATCTGGGCTTCCTGGTTGCTGGGTTGCCTGCTGGTGTACGGCATACTGCCGCGACTGTTGCTGTCCCTGATCAGTCTGCTGCGCCTTTGGTTGGGCCTGCATCGCTACCGGCTGGATACCCGGAGTCCGGAATGGCTGGCGCTGGCCGCGCGCCTGCAACCGGACAGCGAGCGCGGCGGCGTCACTGACCCGCAACGGGCTGACCCAGGTGCCGCTGAACTGAAGCGCAGAGCCGATGCCAGTGGGCCACCGGCGCTCCTGTCATTGGAAATGGATGAAGTCCCGGACTGGCCGCCGAACAGTCTGAAAGGGGTCGAGCTCTGTCGGGATGCCGATGCACGAGACCAGCGCCAGAACAGTGTGCAGGCAGTGCAGGACTGGCAACCGTCGCGCCTGCTGTTTGCCTGCGACGCCCGTCTGTCCCCCGATCGGGGCAGCCTGCGTTTTCTGCAGCAGCTGGCAGCCGAAGCGGCGGCCAGCCGGGTCTTGTTGCTGCAGGTGGAAGCGGCCGGTGAGCAGCGCCTGCTCAGTTGGCACGAAAGCCTGACGGGCCTGGGCTTTGCAGAGCCGGAAATCATGCAGAACCGGGCTGTCGCCCTGGCCTGGCTGGAAGGGGATGGACATGGCTGATCGTGAGCAAGGACAGGTACTGCGGATTGCCGTGGTGGGCCATACCAATACAGGCAAAACATCCCTGCTGCGGACCCTGACCCGTGATCGCCGTTTCGGCGAGGTGTCTTTTCGCCCGGGCACCACCAGGCATGTGGAGGTGGCACGTCTGCTGATCGAGGGGCAGCCACTGCTGGAGTTGTATGACACGCCGGGGCTGGAAGATCCCATTGCCCTGCTGCGGCACCTTGAATCATTGACTGCCGGAGCCGGAGAGCGCCTTGACGGACCCGCCAGGATAGAGCGCTTCCTCGACACGGAAGCGGCGCAGGGGCGGTTCGAGCAGGAAGCCAAGGTGCTGCGGCAGATGGCAGCCAGCGATGCCGCCTTCTACGTGGTCGACGCCCGGGACCCGGTACTCTCCAAGTACCGGGATGAACTGGAATTGCTGGGCCACTGCGGTATTCCGCTCTTGCCCTTGCTGAATTTTGTCGCCGACCCGTCGGCACGCGAGGAACAGTGGCGCGAGGTGTTCGCCCGTGGCGGACTGCATGCGGTGCTGCGTTTCGACACGGTTGCCCCGGAACGGGGTAGCGAGCGGCTGTTGTACGAAAAACTGGCCAGTCTGCTGGACCCCTGGCGTGATCGCCTGCAGGCTCTGGTGCAAAGCCATGAGGAAGATGCCAGGCAACGCGAGCAGGCAGCCCTCCGCCTCATGGCCGGACTATTGATTGATGTGGCTGCCTTTCGTGTGGCGGTGGCTTCCACCGATCCGGATGTTGTTGCGGGGGGAGTCAGGGCGCTCAATGAAGCCGTGCGCAAGCGCGAGCAGCAATGCCTGCATGCCCTGCTGGAACTCTACCGCTTCAGTGACGAGGATGTGGCGCTCAGTGGTATTGCCATCCGGGACGGGCAGTGGGAACATGATCTGTTCGATCCCACGGTGCTGCAATTGATGGGTGTCAGGATCGGCGGTGGTGCGGCTGCCGGGGCCGCCACGGGGCTGGGTATCGACATGATGACGGCTGGCCTGACACTCGGCGCGGCCACCACAGTCGGCGCCCTGGCGGGAGGCGGATTGCAGACCTTGCGTCACTATGGTGAGCGGATCGTGGGCCGGCTCAGTGGGGAGCGCACCCTGCGGGTGCAGGATGAGATCCTGATGGCACTGGCCTT
>PWQG01000028.1 GCA_003556835.1 Gammaproteobacteria bacterium | reverse complement strand
GGTGAAACTTCCCCTCATGGTCGATCAGACTGAAATCGCTGACAGCCATTGCTGGCAGCGAAGGCAGGGCCGTGACCGCAAAGAGAAGAAATAAATGGACTAACCGTCTCATGACTCAATTCCACCGAAGGACTACTGGGCTCCGCACGACAGCGGTCAACCCGAATTTCATGGATATTCAGACTTGAGATTATAGTAAAGGCAGGCAATGAGGCGAACCGACAGGCTCGGGAACTTGCAATTATTTGTAACGATCGCTCGATATTGCACCGGCGATCTGGCGCGCAGGCCACGGCACATATGCCGTGACCTGCTGCCATCAGTCACTTTATTGTGTGGACTCGGACTTGTTTACGCCACGATGCTTCTTCACTACCGAGACGGCTTCCAACATCACCAGGACGCTGACCACCAGGACCACAAAGTCCAGGGTCATCAACAGGTAGTTCTGCTCGTGGTAGAAGCCGATCAACTGGATCAGCCCGGCATAGAAAGCCATGAACAGCACCAGCACCATCGGAATCAGCGTGTAGCGGGCCGGGCGGCCGAGCTTGATCAGCAGGACTGAAACCACCAGCAGGGTAAGACTCGCCAGCAACTGATTGGTCGCACCGAACAACGGCCAGATGATCATCCCCCCGTCACCGGAAGATCCGCCCGCGCCAAAGGCAAGCAGCAGACAGGCACCAACGGCGATGAAAGTGGCTGCCAGGCCTTTGCGGAACAGGTCAATGCCGTAGATCTCGCCCCACTCCTGAATGATATAACGCTGCAGGCGCACGCCGGAGTCCATGGTGGTACCGGCAAACAGCGCCACCATTGTCGCCAGCAGCACGGCCGCAAAACCTTCGGGCAGGCCCCAGCCGGCAGAGATCAACGCGGCTCCGCCAGCCACGAAGGCATTGGCACCACCATCGCTGAACTCAACGTAGAGCGCATGCCATTCACCAGCGTTGGCGGCGTAGGCCACACTGCAGACCGCAACGATGGTGATCAGGGCCAGCGAGCCCTCCCCGATGGCACCCAGGTAACCAACAAAGCGCGCATCGGTTTCCTTGTTGATCTGCTTGGAACTCGTACCCGAAGCCACGATGCCATGGAAGCCGGATATCGCCCCGCAGGCGATGGTCACAAAGAGCAGCGGCACCATACTTGGCGTGCCCTCCGCAGTCTGTGTGTTGAAGGCAGGCGCGGTCATTTCCGGCATGAACACCAACACGGCGCCGTAGAGCAGGATCAGGCCAACGATCAGCTGCATGCCATTGATGAAGTCACGCGGCTGCAGCAGCACCCAGACCGGCAGCATGGAGGCGATTGCCGCATAAATGAAGAGAATCACGATCCAGGATGCATTTTCATTCAGGCCGAATGTGGACTCGGGCAGGGACAGCTCCACATGCGTACCGACCCAGATGGAGAGATAGAGAATCGCCACGCCAATCAGTGAAAGGCCCAGCAGGTTATAGTTGCGGCGTAACAGCTGGCCGATGACCAGCGCCACCACAATGGCCGACCATGCCGGGAACACGGAGCCCGGAGTGGCCACGAAACCGTTGGAAATCACGACGGCAAACACCGCATTGACCATCAGCAACAGGAGGAAGATGACAATCAGGAAAAGGGACCGGGTCCGCTCGCCAATGACTGATTCGGACAGGGCGCCAATGGACTTGCCCTTGTGGCGGATACTGGCCCAGAGCGCGCCCATATCATGTACACCCGCGAAAAAGATCGTACCAAACACCACCCAGAGCAGGGCCGGGGCCCAGCCCCAGTAAACGGCGATGGCCGGACCCACGATGGGCGCCGCGCCAGCCACAGAAGTGAAATGGTGGCCCCACAGAACATATTTGTTGGTGGGAACGTAGTCGACCCCATCATTCAATTCATGGGCGGGAGTCTGGAAATCAGGGTCAAGCCGGTAGATCCGGAAAGCGATAAACTTGGAATAGACAAACCAGCCAAAACTCAGGCCGACCAGCCCGAACAACACAATCATTACCCCGTTCATCAAGCATTCTCCCGCTGATGGAACCGCTGTTCAACTCTATGGCCAGTGCCTCACAAAGCGGCCATGAAATGATCCAGAGGCTCCTTATTATTGTGGATACGAATCGCGCCGCATAATAGCAACATCAGATGCGGATACACAACGACCCCGCTTACCGCAGGGTCGAGGTCTCCGGATCAAAGTAACGGTTGAAAAGCTCGTACATGAGCCAGAATATGCCGGCTGAAACCAGCAGCAGGGTCACCCACTGCATCAGACCAACAAAGAATGCGCCATCTATCGCGGGCAGGCCCACCTGGTAGGCGGAGAACTCGGCGTAACGATCCTCCATCCAATGCCAGGCACCGTGCGCCACGAGAGCCGATAACAGAATTACGCCCACCTTCTCGCTGAGTACATAACGGAACAGCAGGTAGAGGAAAGGAACGGTGACAATGAGCACCAGAATCTGCCCAAGCTCCACCCCGATATTGAAGGCCAGCAGGGACATGACCAGGTGCGAGCCGGCAAACTGCATGCTCTCGGTGAGCAGGAAGGAAAAACCGAATCCATGCACCAGGCCGAAGCCGAAGGTAAGCATCCAGCGGTGGCGGTGGTTCACACCTATGATGTTTTCCAGGGCCATGTAGACAATGGACAGGGCAATCAGAAACTCGATCATAGACGGGAACCAGTTCGCCGACGGGACCCAACCAAAGGCAGCCGCCATCAATGTGATCGAATGCGCGATGGTGAATGAGGTCACCACGGGAATCAGGGCCCAGACATTACGCAACGGGATCAGCAAACACAGCAGGAACAGCAGGTGATCGGTACCTTCGAGGATATGCTCGAAGCCCAGCCAGACGAAGTTGAGGGCCGCCTGATACCAGCTCGGGTCCAAATACACGGTGCCTGGATTACCGATATAGGTGAAGGTCCGCTCTTCACCGTCGGGCAGTATATAGCGCAGGACAGTGGTGGTTTCCAGGCCCAGACCTCCCAGACGGGGGTCCACCGAGAACCGTGATTCGGGAGATTCGATCGGATAGGACACCAGGACATCCAGGAAGCCCTGCAGGAAGTACAGGTTCACACTGTCATCGAGCGGCGGTGACAGGACATTGTCCAGCGCCGTTTCATAATCGCGAAATTCGCGGTTCGACGGCATGGAGATTCGTAGCGCCTCGATCTCACGATCCTGCAACAAGGTTTCACCCTCAAAGAACTGGATCGAGCGCAGCACATAAGACTCCGCAGCCGCCTCCATCGCCGGACCGGCCTCCGAGAAAATCAGGTTCCCGGGCTGTCCCCGCACCGGAAAACTGATGTCTCCCAGGGCATCCATCGGCACACGCATCAGCACACGAAGCCGCTCATCTTCCGGTTTCACAAATGCTTGCACCGATACTCGTAACGGAATCTCATCAGCCAGACTCACATTCGGCCGGCTCACCATGATGATAGTCAATACGAGCAGGACGAGCGCCATTACCCGCAGTGATCCCTCTCCGTATCGGGCACCAGCCCGGGCAATATCCATACGGTTTAGTTTGCTGTCCAGCACAATCACACCTCTTGTTGTTATGGTTTTCTCGGAACCTAGCGCAAAATTCATGTTTTGAAGAGCCGGGAGAGTATACTGTGCTGGCGCAACTGAGTATACTCGACCACAAAGTAGTAGAAACTCAGCACTGAAAAACAGCGGAGAATGATAATGAAAACAAGAATGAAACTGGCAGCCGGCGCCGGATTGGCGCTGTCCGTGGCAGCATTGGGATTCGGACAGGCCGCCGTGCAGGACAGTGTCTCGGCCAACACCGAAACCGTGTCAGCCCCCTCTTTTGAAGTGGATCCTTTCTGGCCCAAGCCCCTTCCCAACCAGTGGATTCTGGGCCGTGCCATCGGTATTGACATCGACGACCGCGACCACGTTTTCATTGTCCACCGTGATCAGGAAGCCATGTTCGGCGGCAGGACCGAGATTGGCCTGGGGACCGGCGTAAGCGAATGCTGCCAGCCTGCTCCGCCGGTGCCCGAATTC
>PWQG01000019.1 GCA_003556835.1 Gammaproteobacteria bacterium | reverse complement strand
GGATCAATGCAGCCAGACTGTACTGGTTACTGTTGTAAATCTGCCCCGAGGCCAGCTCACTGCCGGGCGGCTTCAACTCATCGCCGGTGACCAACAGGGCAACCCGCAAGCGCTTCCGGACCGGAACATGCGAATGACCACAGGCGGCCAACAAGCCGATATCGGCCGGACGCAGTCGGTGGCCTGCATCCAGTACCTGGTGATCTGCGGCAACATCATCTCCTGCACGCCGGATGTTTTCCCCTGTATCAGGCAACTGCAGCACATGCACCCTTCCATCTTCGACCCGACAGTTCTCCTGCATGACCACGGCGTCAGCGCCCGGTGGCACCGGGGCTCCGGTGAATATTCGGGCACAGCTTCCGGCCTGCAGGGGGGCAGCCGCCTGGCCTGCGGCGATACGCTGACTGATCGGCAGCTCACGGACCGTCGCCAGATCGGACACACAGAGAGCATATCCGTCCATCGCCGCATTGTCCCATGGAGGTACCGAAGCGCGAGCGGATTGCCCACACGCCAGAATGCGCCCCAATGCAGTTGCCAACGGCAGCGTTTCGCTGCCAATCGGGGATGGCATATCGGCAAGCAGTGTCTCCAGTGCCTGGGACAGGGGAGTCAACGATGCGGGACCTGCTGTCTGCTTTGACTTCACAAGCACTCCGTCATGAATAGCTGGTAATCAGCTGCTCCAGGCTGGCTTGCCAGGGCCGCTGCTTGATGCCGAAGGTATCAAAGACTTTTTTACTCGAAAGAGTGGCATTGGCCATATCGGGGGCTTCAACGCGAACCGGGCTGACGCTCAGGTGATCCAGCAGGCGATAGATGGACTCGTCGCGACGGGCTGCCATGCGGATCACTTCCCGCGCGAACTCGCTCTCCTTGCGACTGTCTGCGGCGCAATAGTGATAGACCCCCCAGACCCGGGCATCGCAGTCGATCTGCAGTGCAATCGCCAGGATCACCCGGGCCAGATCTTCCACCGGGGTGGGACTGAAGCGGCAGCGTCTTGTGGTGATACTGCCATCGGTTTCGACCACTTCCTGCAACCAACTGCGGATGAATTCATCCTGTCCCTTACCGAACAACCAGCCAGCGCGCACAATGACCCAGGATTCCATGGTATCGGCGATGGCCTGTTCTCCAGCCAGTGCGGTACGCCCGTAGACCCCGATCGGCCCCGTCTTGTCCTGTTCAGTGTACGCCAACTTCTTGCCGCCACTGAACACATGACTGCTCGACAGATGCAACAGGGGGATGGTCAGGTGATCACAGACCTGGGCCAGCAGCGCAGGATACTGGTGGTTCAGCTCATCACAGCGCTCCGGTTCCTGTTCGGCACGGTAATCCGCCAACTGGCTCCCTGCTCCGTAGGAGACCAGGTTGATGACCTGATCGGGCTCGCCACGGGTGATCACCCGTGCAGCACTGATGGGGTCATGAACGTCTATCTCTTCGTCAGGCACCACAGCCTCGATACCGCGTTGTTGCATCTGGTCGGACAAGGCCCGACCGACTGCACTGTCAGCACCCACCAATAATAGTTTCACTTCCCGCGCTTACCTTATGCCTCTCGGATTCCCACAAGTTTCAGAACGGGATATCGTCATCAAAATCATCGAATCCGCCGGCAGCCTTACCTCCGGACTGGGGTGCGGCCGCCCCGCCCTGGGCGGCTCGCTCATTGCCACCGCCCTGGTAAGCGGGAGCCTGATCCTGATTGTAACCGGAATCAGCACCCTGCCCCCCCTGGCCGGGGCGCGAGTCGAGCATCTGCATTTCAGCAACGACGATTTCCGTCGCGTACCGTTTCACGCCGTCCTGCTCCCAGGAACGGGTCCGCAGACTACCTTCGATATAAAGTTTGCCGCCCTTCTTCACATACTCGTTGACGATCTCGGCCAGGCGATTGAAGAACACCAGCCGATGCCACTCGGTGCGTTCCTGTTGCTGACCCGTGTTCTTGTCCTTCCAGGTCTCGCTGGTGGCCAGCGGCAGGTTGCAAACCGCTCCGCCACTGGGCATGTATCGAGTTTCCGGATCCCTGCCAACATTCCCCACCAGTATCACTTTATTTACGCCGCGACTTGCCACCTTGCTCCTCCCGTTACTGATCACGCCGCCTGTTTCCTTACTCCGGCCCGGGGCCGGGCAAACTCTCGGCGAGTTCCCATGTGTTTCACCATTCAAGCATAGCATGATTTTCCCGGGCCCGCCGACCATCAATCGTTCCATCACGGGACTTTACCCGGGCGCACCATATTGCCGATAATGACGGGTTTTCACCCGAGAGAGCCGGCATGGACAAGATCCACATCCAGGGGGCACGAACCCACAACCTGAAGAACATCGATCTGGAGATTCCGCGCGATCGCCTGGTCGTGATCACCGGTATTTCCGGCTCCGGCAAATCCTCGCTGGCCTTTGACACCCTGTACGCGGAAGGACAACGCCGCTACGTCGAATCCCTCTCCACCTATGCCCGCCAGTTCCTGTCGATGATGGACAAACCCGATGTCGATCATATCGAGGGACTCTCCCCGGCCATATCCATCGAGCAGAAGTCCACATCACACAACCCCCGTTCGACGGTCGGCACCATCACGGAGATCCATGACTATCTGCGCCTGCTCTTTGCACGCGCTGGCGAGCCGCGCTGCCCGGTGCACAACCATCCCCTGCAGGCCCAGACCGTCAGCCAGATGGTGGATCAGGTGCTGGCACTGCCTGAGGGCAGCAAGATCATGGTGCTGGCGCCGGTGATCCGCGACCGCAAGGGGGAGCATGTGCACGTGCTCAATGAACTGAGAACCGGCGGTTACATCCGCGCCCGCATTGACGGCCTGATCACCGAAATCGATCATCCCCCGGAGCTGGAAAAGAACCGCAAGCACCGGATAGAGGCGGTGATCGATCGACTGCGGGTGAGAGCGGATGTGCAGCAGCGGCTGGCCGAAAGCCTGGAAACCGCACTCCAGCTCGGTGGTGGCAGCGTCATCATCGCCTTCATGGACGAGCAGGACCGGGAGGAATTGCTGTTTTCCTCCCGCTTTGCCTGCCCGGTCTGTGGCCACAGTATCGGCGAACTGGAACCGCGCATGTTCTCCTTCAACAATCCCGCGGGTGCCTGTGAATCCTGTGATGGCCTGGGCGTGAAGCAGTTCTTTGATCGGGATCGCATCATCCACGACGCCTCCCTGTCCCTGGCCGAAGGCGCCATTCGTGGCTGGGACCGGCGCAATTTCTATTATTTCCAGATGCTCTCATCACTGGCCGAACACTATGGCTTTGCCGTTGATGCGCCGTTCGCTGATCTCGACTCCCACCACCAGAGTGCCCTGCTGCATGGCAGTGGCGAGGAACAGATCCGCTTCCGCTTCCGCAATGAGCGCGGCAGTGAAACCGTGCGCCAGCATGCCTTCGAAGGCATCCTGCCCAACATGGAACGTCGCTACCGGGAAACCGAATCCGTGATGGTGCGCGAGGATCTGGGCAAGTACCTGAGCACCCAGTCCTGCCCGGACTGCCGGGGAACACGTCTGAAAGCAGACGCGCGTCATGTCTATGTGGATGAACACAACCTGCCGGAAGTGGCCGACATGACCATCGCCCGCGCCACCGAATATTTCAGTGCACTTGAGCTTCACGGATCACGAGCCGTGATTGCGGAGAAGATCATCCGCGAGATCGGCCAGCGGCTGCAATTCCTGATGGATGTCGGCCTGAATTATCTCAGTCTCAGCCGCAGCGCGGACACACTCTCGGGCGGCGAGGCACAACGCATCCGCCTGGCCAGTCAGATCGGGGCCGGGCTGGTCGGGGTCATGTACGTGCTGGATGAACCTTCCATTGGCCTGCACCAGCGCGACAATGACCGCCTGCTGCGCACGCTGTTCCATCTGCGCGACCTGGGCAATACCGTGATCGTGGTCGAGCATGACGAGGACGCCATCCGCAGCGCCGATCACATCATTGATATCGGGCCGGGAGCCGGAATCCACGGCGGCCGGATCATCGCCCAGGGAAAAATTGACGACATTCTGGCGGAAGAGG
>PWQG01000249.1 GCA_003556835.1 Gammaproteobacteria bacterium | reverse complement strand
GCTTCAATCAGGATATAGGCAACTGGGATGTGAGCAGTGTGACCCAAATGCTTCAAATGTTTCAAGGTGCCGAATCATTTAATCAAGATATAGGCAGCTGGGATGTGAGCAATGTGACCCATATGCTGGCAATGTTCTTTAATACCAGTTCTTTCAATCAGGATATCGGCAACTGGGATGTGAGCAGCGTGATCAATATGTCATCCATGTTTCATGGAGCCAGCTCTTTCAACCAAAACATTGGCAACTGGGATATTGGCAATGTCACTGAAATGGATCACCCTGTTTTTGGTGGTATACTCGACTCTACAGCACTGTCACTTAAAAACTATGATCTGACGCTGATCGGATGGGCGGGTCAGTCCCTGCAAAACGGTGTGGAATTCGGGGCCCGTGGCCTGCATTACTGCAGTGCTGGAGATGAACGCCAGCATCTGATCGAGGGGTTCGGATGGACCATTCACGATGATGGACCCAAAAACGGGTGTCCACCCGAGCTATCACTCTCCTTCGAAACATCATTTGATGCAATCCCGCAGTGGCCTGAGACCGACATGGAGCCCAATCGGTTGTGGCTTGCCCTGAAGGTCAGCAACGATGCCGCTGAGCCGCTGAACAGCATCAAGCTGGAGGGTTGTTCCGCCGGAAACCCCATGATCATCGATTACGGCAGCCAGGATGCCCGGTCCATTGAAACCATCCCGCCCGGCGAATCGGTGGTTGTGCTGGTCTACACCGGATCATTCGAAGAACCCATAGAAGCCCGTCCGGTGCGGGTTTCCGTGATAGAAATTGACGGTGAGGAAACCCACGCCAGCGTGTCCGAAACCGTTTCCGTGTACTTTGCCCGTTCGCAGGAGCTTGAGGATGTTTTCCGCCTGGGAAGGGACAACTATGGCTTTGGACCACTGCCGCAATTGACCTATGACGAAATCATAGACATTCTGACCGACCAGGGATTTGAAGACGGCGGGGCCTCGCTGCTGTATCAGAACCTTTCGGGCTGGAGCGGAAAGGGTTACGGGGTGAGCGCCACGTCCGGCCGATACTTCCTGGACCCGCAGACCAGACCGCTGTCCGGGGCGCCGTTTACCTGGGCAGTCGACGAGAAGGCGGTCCGCGATGAGATAGCCGCGTTTCAACTCTCGCTGGCAACACAAGATATTGCCGGTCATTTTGAGGGCATTGACACCTCGGAAATGTATGCGAAGCTGTCCGGTGAGCTTGAATCCCAAATGCCGGTGATACTGAAGATGTACCATGAAGAGCAAATTGCCGGTCATGCCGTGTTGGCGACCGGGCTACAGCTGCTCCATGACTCGCAGCGACTCCTGGTCGGGACGTATGATGCCGATGTATCGCAAGGGGAGCAGACAGGATCCTCCGGAGTATATGATCTGGATGCTGAGGCCTTTGCATATGCCCCATTTTACAATCAGTTCCGGGTTGATTCGATTCCGACGGCTCCAACCAGCATAGATTCCATATTTGCCGGACTGGGCGATTATCTGGAAGCGCAGGGATACAAGGTCTTCTCGGTTGCCTCGCCGGTGTACATGCACGTAAGCAATGCGGCGGGCCAGCGTACGGGCCAATTGTCCGATGGCACCCGGATGAGTGAAATCGAGGGTGGAAAAATGTACCGGCATGCCACCGGCAGGGCCGAAGGCGACAGTCTGACGATCGTCTTTGTTCCCTCGGAGGGGACCTATCAGGTTACGGCATATGGCCTTAAGGAGGGCCGGATGCGCTTAGAAGGGTATGTGCGCGATGAAACGGGCCGTTTGCAGATAGAGATCGGCAAGGACATTCCGGTGACAGAAAGCTCGGTGGCCAGTTACGATGAGGCCAACCCGCAAGCAACCGTGAAAGTGGATTTGAACGGGGATGGCACTATTGACCAGGAAGTGGCGCTTACCACCTACCGGGTGGCAACCGCTTCACAAGACGAGTCACGGGAATTAAGCCAGGCGGAAATCCCCGCGAGACTGGAACTTCAGCAAAACTATCCGAACCCGTTCAACCCGTCGACGGTGATTTCGTACGCACTGCCGGAACAGGCGCATGTGCGACTGGTGGTGTACGACCTCGTTGGGCAACAAATCGCCGTGTTGGAAGAGGGCACCAGGCCGATGGGATGGCACGAGGTGGTTTTTGATGCCGGTAATCTGTCAAGCGGATTATACCTGTACCGTCTGCAGGCCGGTGATGTTGCAGTAACCAGAAAAATGATGCTGGTCAGATAGTATCATACAAGAATCATAGGAAGCTAAAATTAAAATGACGTAACCCTCCACCGCTTTTTTCGTATCATTCCGGAGTGCTGCGAGATATTATTTCGCACGCAGCACTCCGAATATATGAGCAAGAAAAAATGTGGAAGGGAATCAGTTGAAACTATTATTTATCACAGTTCTGCTATTTTGGACAACAAGCCTGAACGCCCGACATCCGGAAGGTAACCCTGCCTTCGACTACGGTACTGCCGGTAGCAGCCACAGTGTGGGGACCAGCACTGAAGGGACGACGCCGGTGATTGTAGAAGGTGACTCCCGCGATGTGGGAAAAAGATCCCCGGAGGAAAGTGAACCCGAAGAGTCCGCTACCTCGCAGACGTTCCGCGGCAGGGTGCTCGACGCCTACACCGGACTGCCCCTGGCCGGAGCCACCGTCGTGATCCTGGACACCAATCCGCTGCGGGGTACCGCGGCCGACGGCGACGGGGAGTTCCGCATAGAAGGCCTGCCGCTGGGACGGATCGACGTCAAGGTGAGCATGGTGGGATACGAACCGGTGCTCATGCGCAACCTGCTGCTGGTATCGGGACGCGAACTGGTAGTGGAGGCCCGGCTTGAGGAGCTGGTATACAGCATGGAGGGGCTGGTGGTGCGCCCCGACCAGCGCAAGGACCGTCCGGGCAACGAAATGGCGATAGTGAGCGCCCGCTCCTTCACTATCGACGAGACGGAGCGGTACGCGGGCAGTCTCGGCGACCCCTCCCGCATGGCCGCCAACTTCGCCGGCGTGTCGTCGGTCACCGATCAGCGCAACGACATCGTCATCCGGGGCAACTCACCGCAGGGCCTGCTTTGGCGGCTTGAAGGCGTGGAAATACCCAATCCCAACCACTTCGGCTCCATGGGCTCAACCGGCGGACCCGTCAGCATGATCAACAACAACCACCTGGCCAACTCCGACTTTTACACCGGCGCCTTCCCTGCCGAGTTTGGCAACGCCCTGGCCGGGGTGTTCGACCTGCGCATGCGCAACGGCAACAACCAGCGTCGCGAGTTGATGGGTCAGGTCGGGTTCAACGGCTTCGAGCTGGGCGCCGAGGGCCCCTTCACCGGCAACCGCCGGGCATCATACCTGGTCAACGCCCGCTACAGCACCCTGGAAGTGCTCAACGCAATGGGTATGGATTTCGGCACGGGCGCGGCCATCCCGGAGTACAAGGATCTCTCGGTGAAGCTGAACTTCCCGATGCAGCGCGGCAGCGTGTCCGTCTTCGGCCTGGGCGGTGACAACGGCATCGCCATGCTCGACAGCGAGGACGACGACGCCCAGTACGGCTTCTCCGGCACCGACCTGTACTACAGCAACCGCATGGGCGTGCTGGGGGTCAGCCACATCCACTATTTCAGCAGCGATGTGCGCCTGACCAGCACCGTGGCCGTGTCGGGCATCCGCGGTGAGGCCCAGATATACGACCTGAGCTACAGCTTCGACGAGCTCAAAATCGTGGAAACCCTGCAGGAGGTGAAATACACCGCATCCACCCGGTACTCCCGACGGTTCAACGCGCGCAATTTCCTGAACGCGGGGGTGGTGGTCGACTGCTACGATGTGATCTACCGCGGACGGGAGTTGGACGAGCCCAGCGGCGAGTACCGCTTCTACCTCAACAACACCGGCGCCATGACCCAGGCCCGCGTCTTCGCCGAATGGCAGCACCGTTTCACCGACCGGCTTGCGATGACGGCCGGACTCCACGCCGCCCGCCTGTTCCTCAACGACACCGGGGCGCTGGAGCCGCGCCTGGGCATGCGCTGGGAGGTGG
>PWQG01000005.1 GCA_003556835.1 Gammaproteobacteria bacterium | reverse complement strand
GACTGAGATTGCGTTGTGACGCGGTATCGATATACACCCGCCCACTGATGCGGACGAAGTCCTTGCATTCCCCGTCATCGGTCTGGCATGCCATGGTCAGGGTCAACACAATCTGTTCGTCAACCGCGAGCATCAGATCATCACCGCCATCGTCATACAGCGCCGTGCCATCGAAATTGGACGTAGTCTCCGCTCCCTCCGGCAAGACGCCTTCGCCGAGCCGGGCACGCCCCGTCGGGGGATTAACTAATGGTGCCCCGGCACGCCGCGCAACATCGCCCACCGAGCGGGGCTGACGGAACGCCAGTTCCGTAGAAAGATTGACATTGCGGTTCTCACCGTCTGGAGATTGCCAGTTCATCAGTACAGTGACATCCTTGTGATCACCTGACGTGGAAATACTTTCACTGCGTGTGAAACTGGCATGCACACCGTTGATCAGGGTTGTATTGGCAAAGCCGTCGGTATCCGCATACAAGGCGTCAAACTCCTCCTGGGAAGTTGCGGTCGCTGTGTAATTTCGCATTTCCTCGACCCGGGACTGCGCGAGAGAAAAAGCCTCCGCACGGGCGCGATTGTCCTGACCCTGTTGGGTAACCTGAGAGTGGAATGTGGCGACACCCACAATCCCGACTGCCACAATGCCAAGTGTGATCAGTAACTCGATCATACCAAAACCGCGATCACGGTCTCGGTTGCGATAGTGCTTCTCAGTCCCGCTCATAAACTTTCACCTCAAAAATCACGCCAGCTACCCGCGGACCCGGTAGAGGCACCAGCAAACCTGGTGCCGTCCAGAATCTCGGACGAGTAGTGAATATCCAGGCTGCCGGTACCACCCATTGCACCAGCGGCAGCCATGGCCCCGTATATACGGGTATTCCCGCTCAGACTGACATCACCCATGACAAAAACCAGTCCATGAAAAGTAGGTGAGCCTGAAAAAGTCACGTCACCATTGATGATGACAATGGATGGTTTGATCTGGTTTGCAGGGCAGCTGTTGTTTCCGGTAATGTGCTGTTCACAGCCAACAGTCACACTTTGTATGGCCGCATCACCTTCAATCCAGACCACATCGTGGGTCGCCAGCTGCACATCCTCGGCAATACCCGCTGCCGTGGTGTCAACCGTTGCCACTGAAGCACGGTAGGCTTCCGGCGTCATTCCGAAATAGTTCCGGAACAACTCTGCCGGACTCAGACCCGCCAGGCTGGAATCATTCTCGATCACATCCACACCCAACACCAGCCGGTTGGAAGAACCCACGACTTCACAGTTCATGGAAAAATCCATACAGGCCGGATACCCCGGATGACTTGTATCGGGCACGTAGGTGGCGGTGACATTATTGGACCCCAGGTCGACGTCGTTACCGCTCCAGATAGTACTGAATCCCTCATAGTTATACACCGAGGCCGCCCCGGATACGATCGCCCCGCCACGAGAGGTGAGTGGGTTTTCGGGTGAATTGGGTAGCGGAAAAATGGTCACCAGTGTGTAGGTGAGCGTGCGTGTAGCCGTTCCATCATCACTAAGTCCCCGGGAGGTGATCCGGAGGGTTGTCATATCTCCCTCATCGGAAATGTCGTCCACGGTGACCGTGACTGAAGCGGTGCCAACACCACGGCTATCACTATCGCCCATGCCGTCCCCATTACTGTCGAATACCGGATCCACCACACCGTCACCGTCGCGGTCGCGATCCTCCCGAATATAAGCAATGGCCGCATCGATCCCGGCCTCGGCCGCCTCGAAAGCCTGCCGGGCCCGCTGATCGTTATTGACCACACGCTGCTCGAACAAAATGGAACTGGAGACATTGAAAACCACCAGGGTGCTGAGCATCAGAATGCCGATGGCCACGGCCATGGTCAGGAAACCGACCTGTCGCCGGGCGAATGACCTGATTGGGCGCGACCTGCTTGAAGTATTGGCCACAGACAACATGCTCAGAACTCCCGAATCAATTCATTGCGGACCCGGACCGTATGGGTCTGGGTGAAACGTACAAAATCGTCCTCCGTAAGTGCCCCTTCCAGGGTGATTCGGACCTCCCGGGTTTCCACGGTCATATCGCCTGCGGCTGGCGCAACGGCATAACAATCCAGCGCGTCAGCATCCTCTATATTGATACAGGCCGAACCGGCCAGATCGAAATTCAATCCCGTGACAGTGACCAGTCGAGCATCCGTCAGATCTTCCCAGACATCCCCAAGACTCGCACAGCTGGCCGCTGTTCCCGGTGTACCGCTGACCCTGACCTGCACCACACCGTTATTGAGACGGAAGCCCGTCAACTCTTCCGGATCCACCTCCCCGTCACCATTCATATCGTAGGCGAACACGATACAACTGCCATTACCAGTGGAACCCACAGCCGTATTATTCGCCATCGAGTTGTATACCGTGAGCGTCGTCTGTCCCGTCTGATGGAAGGGGTTGGCTATTGGATCTTCATTGACATCCAGCGATCCCCAGTACCCCGCACGTCGGATATCATTGCTCATCAACCCCATCAGGCTGTTCATCTCATGGTTCAGCCGACTGGCATCCAGTGTCGCCATGGAGTGGGTGAAAGTGCCAACATAACTCGTCAGCACAGCCGCTATCAGCCCCAGGCTGAGCCCCATGCTCACCAGCAGTTCCGTTAATGTAAAACCGGCCTGGTGCCTTACATTCATCGATCAGCACCCCGCGCTGCTGTATTGTGCAACCTGGGCCCCGGGAGAACAGAGCGTTACCCTGCCCATACGGCTGACACGCACCCGTAATCGATCTCCACCAGCTCCTTCCAGATCCATTCTACCTACCGTGGCCATGCCTCGCACCGGATCAAAACGGATCTGGCTGCTACCGGTCGGGAAATCCGCCAGAGTCATGCTCACATCCCCGAACTCTTCACCCGAGAATCTCATCAATACCCGATCCTCAGGCCCCTCGATGCCATCGCCATCGTCAATGATCAGGACACAGGCATCAGCAGTGGTAGGTGTGGTGGTGGACAGATTACAATTGTCGTTGACACTGCTCATACCATAAGTCCACCCGGTACCACCGTCGGCGGAAAAGTTCACGAACACCGGCGTGCTGCGCGCCACCGCTTCCGAACGCGCCTGATTCAGGTGTCCGCTCAGTTGCTCGGCGGCGCTGACCAGACGCTGCGTCTCCCGAAAGTTGTTGAAACCCGGCGCTGACACACTGATGAGGATGGCTATCACCACAAGAGCGATCATCAGTTCCAGCAGGGTCAAACCCCGCTGCCCGCGCTTAAATCCCGGCCACATGGGCTCCACCCGCTGTGTACAATGCTGTACCCCCATCTTGAGGAATGACATAAACTCTTGTCCAGAATAAAGAATTTCGGTTTTTCACATTGTGACCGGGGTAGCGTTTGCTATATAACAGGACGCTTTTCCACCCATTCTGTGACAGGGTTCATATTCGCAGAACCTCTGAATACCCCCGATTATGGCGAGACTTCCGCCGCGCGGGTGGAGCATGTTCGGCGTCTGGCCTATAATGCGCGCTTTCCACCACCAGAGCGAACCTGATCCGACTTCATGTCGTACGATATTCTATTACTCTTCGCCCTGGCTTTCACCGGTCTCATCGCTGGCTGGATCAATACCATCGCCGGCGGTGGCTCAAACCTGACATTGCCCATGCTGATGGTGCTCGGCCTGCCCCCGGACGTGGCCAATGGCACAAACCGGGTGGCGGTGGTCCTGCAGGCCCTGGTAGGTGTGCGCGGTTTCAGTCAGCACGGCAAAATGGACACCCCCGCCATCCTGCCCATCCTGATTCCCTGCCTGCTCGGCAGCGCCGTGGGTGCGATCGTGGCCGCCACCCTGCCCAATGTGGCGCTCAAACCATTATTGCTCGGCACGGTGATCCTCATCTCCTTCATCATCATCGTCCGGCCAAGCTTCATCGCTCCGCCGCCCGGTACACCGGTAGTGTCTGTCAACGACAGCAAGACAGGCTGGGGGATGCTTTTTGTCTGCGGTGTCTATGGTGGTTTCGTCCAGGCCAGTGTCGGCTTCATTCTCCTGGCCACCCTTTCGGGCGTGCTGCGTTATGACCTGGTGCGGGCCAATGCCCTGAAGATTGCCTGTACCCTTGCATTCACCCTGCTCTCACTGGGCGTGTTCATCTATTTCGACCAGGTGGCTTGGCTGCCGGGATTGGTGCTCGGAGCTGGCAGCATGCTGGGTGCCTGGTTCAGCGTCAAGTTCGCGGTCAAGGTAAGCCAGAACACCATCAAATGGTTTCTGTTCGCCATGACGGTATGCGCCAGTGTGGCGGCATTTGTGTTCTAGAAAGCCCGCGCCACTGAAGGTTCTCCGATCGATCCACCGAATCTCCGTTCGCTCCACCGAGCCTCTGATCGATCCAGGGAACGCTCTGCGGGGACAGTTCACCGACCGGCACCACGCTTCACATTACTGAACACCACTTCGACCCGGGCTCCGCCACGCGGACTGTTGTCGACCTCGATCTGTCCACCATAACTGTTGACAATATCGGCCACCACGGCCAGACCAATACCCTGGCCCCGGGGCAGCGTGTCCAGCCGCGCGCCACGTTGAAGCACCCATTCGCGATGCTCGCCCGAGATGCCGGGACCATCATCTTCGATCACGATACTGAACTGCCTGCTGCCGCTGGCACTGAAACGACCCTCGATGCGAAGCCGGCCGTTACCGTACTTGCAGGCGTTGTCCAGGACATTTCCCAGCACTTCCATCAGATCGCGTTCATCGCCGAGGAAATACGCCGAATCATCCAGTTCCTGTTCAATATCCAGACCTTTGTTGGCATACACTTTACCGAGGGCGGACAGAATCCGCTCCACCACCGTGGCGATGTGGACCCGGCGCGCCAATGCCGTGGGTGGGACCACATCCGGGCGCACGGCCCGCTGCAGCTGATATCGCACAATCTGGTTCATGCGTTGCAACTGCTCATCCATCTGATCGAGGGATTCACGGGACGATGCCGGCAGCTCTGCTTCCAGATCATGCAGATTGCCCTGGATCACGGCCAGCGGCGTTTTCAGGCTGTGCGCCAGATCGCCAAGGGTGGTGCGGTAGCGCTGCTGCTGCTTGCGCTCGGTCTGCAACAACAGGTTGAGATTGTCGGTGACCGCGCCAAGCTCGCGGGGGTAGCTTTCTTCGAGCTGTTCGCCATCACCACTTTCAATCCGTTTGAGATCATCCGCGAGCCGTCTCAGTGGAGCCAGGGCCCAACGCAGCAGCAACAGCTGAATAAGCAAGAGCAGGGCCACCGCACCCCCCAGCCACGACCAGAGACTGGCTCGAAAACGGGCGACTTCCTCGGCAAAGGTTTCCGTGGTTTCAAACACGGAGAAAACAAAGGGTGTGTCCCTATTCTCCCAGACCACACCATAACTGCTGACAAAATACTCTTGCCCGTCGCGCTCGATGCGTTGGAAACGGGTCTCGCCGCGGCTCAGGACATGTCCCGGATCAAGTCGGGCAAAGTCCTGCTCCAGCGCCGAAAGGCTGCGCAGCAGTTCACCCTCACGGGGACTGCTGACAAAACCATAAAGCCCGGAATTGAGCTGGGAAAAACGGGGTTCGCGGATATTGGGTCCAAAGTAGAAACGACCGTTGTCCTCCTCGAACGCGGCCAGCAAGACGTAGACCTGCACCTGGAGCTGCTCCGCGACCCCGGCTTCCACGCTGGTACGAAAAGCGCGGTCCAGCACCATGCCGGTCAGACCGAGGAACAGACAGAGCACGACGGAAAAGGTCAGCAGCAACCGCGAGTGAAGCGAATAGGCCGGAGCTTGTGCGGTATCTGCCACGATCAGGACAGGCTCCGCAGCCGGTAACCCTGCCCCCGCACGGTATCAATGGGCTTGAGGGTCTGGTCCGGATCGAGCTTCTGCCGTAGTCGACGGATGAACACTTCAAGCACATTGCTGTCCCGGTCGTAATCCTGAGCGTAGAGATGCTCGGTCAATTCGGTTTTGGAAATCACCTGGTCCAGGTGCATCAGCAGGTATTCCAACAGCTTGTACTCGTATGCGGTCAACTCCACCGGCTGGCCGTCCAGACTGAGCCGCTTGCCGGCGGTATCCAGGGCCAGTGGCCCGTTCTCCAACACCGGGCGGGAAAAACCGGCGGCCCGACGCAACAGGGCATTGAGTCGCGCCAGGATTTCTTCCAGGCGGAAGGGTTTGACCACATAGTCGTCGGCACCGGCATCAAGACCAGACACCTTGTCCTGCCAGTCACTGCGGGCGGTGAGAATCAGAATGGGGAAAGCCAGGTTCAACTCCCGGATGCGGCGGATCAAGCTCATGCCGTCCATGCCGGGTAATCCAAGATCGATGATGGCGGCATCGTATTCAAATTCCTCGGCATGATAGAGACCGGTCTTGCCGTCCTCGGCCGCATCGACCACATAGCCTTCGGCGACCAGGCCATTGACCAGCTGCTGCCGCAACAGGCTTTCGTCCTCAACAAGCAGCAATCGCATTGCGTCCTCCCCACTGACCTCGGACAGCCTCAGTCGCGACTGACCCGTCCGGTGGCCGGATCCACAAACACTGTGAAAATATTGCCCTCATTGTCCATGCGAATCCGGAACCGCGTTTCACCTTCTTCAGTCTCCACCTCGGTGATGCTGATGATATCCCCGTCAAACAGGGCCCGCACACGCTCCAGGGCCTGCTGCTGATTGACCGGTCCGGGCTCCGCCTCTTCCTGCTCCCCGGGAGCCGGCAGGGTCGTACCCTGCTGGCTCAGCACAGGAGCCGAGAGCACCAGAAGGGACGCCAGCAGCATCGATTTCAGGGCACTGCGTCGCGACCAGGCCGGCACGGGGGATTTCCAATTCACTGTTGCTCTCCGTAATTCATAGGGGCAGCACCCGGACGGCCTGCTGGCTCACAAAACCGGCTCCACATGAACGCGGACCCGGATCCGGTCACCCGGATCATGATTGGTGCGGATGGAGTATTCCTCTCCATTGTATCGATATCGCACCTGATAGCCCTGCAGTCGCTCTTCCTGATGGTACTGTTGAACTGTCTCGCAGTGGCGAACCGTTTCGTAGTGGACACGATCCGGCTTGCGGTTGGCGGACACTATATCACGGCCAATTGAGTGTCCCAACACCCCACCGACCACCGCCCCCACACGCTGGTTCGACTTGTTGTTGCCCAGGGCATTACCGATGGCACCACCCACTATGGTGCTCAGTACCACCGGTGTCCGGCTTGACGAGGATTTCTCACGCACCGCGACCTGCTCATTCCAGCATTCTTCACGCGGCGTGGACACTTCCACCATCTGATAGACTGGCCGCGATTCGATCACCGTGGCGTATTGAATGCTTCCCTGGGCCATCGCTGCCCCACTTGCGAACATCATACAGGCTGCAGTCGTCCAGATTTTCTTGTTCATGGCACCACCTCATTCACTTTTTGTCTGTTTCGGACCCGATGCTAGCAATGCCAAGCTGAATCGGGGCTTAAGGACCGTACTGTGAAGAGGCAACTTGAAGTGGAAGCAGATAGCGGTAGAATCAAAGGGTTCGGTCCGACAGGGGAGGACCGAACCCCGGCAAGATCGCAGGGAAAAAAACAATTACAAACAGACATAGAGAGTTTCCATGTACAAAAAGGCCTTAATTTCAGCAACAGGCACAAGCCTCATTTTTGTCATTCCGGTGTTCCTTACCTTCATGAGTCTGGACGGCTCCAATTACAGACTGTTCCCGCTTCTGCTAGTACTCACCTTCGCCGCCGCCCTGGTTGCCTCCATCATCACCTCCCGGCTTCCGACCCCGGCGCGGTCCGGGTCCGGGGCCCGCCGCAAGAGCACCCGCAAGCCTTCGGCATCGAAGAAAAGCAGTGCAAATCGTGAACAGGGCAACGTCAAGTGGTTCAATGCCGCCAAAGGCTTTGGCTTCATCACCCGGGACAGCGGTGATGATGTATTTGTCCACTTCCGTGCGATTCGTGGCGAAGGCCATCGGACTCTGCGGGACGGTCAACGCGTCGAATTCTCGGTCAGCGAGAGTGAAAAAGGCCTCCAGGCCGACGACGTGGCCGGCATCTCCCAGAATTAAACGGAATGCAGGGTAGAGATTTACGATTCTCTGCCCTGCGTGCAATAATCGGTATCTGGCCACTGTCTAATGCAGTAGTACCCTCACAGACCACGAGCGCAGGAGACCATACAGACTCGTCATGGAAAAGCCACCCATCAAATGGACCAATACACTGCTGTTCAGCTTAACCGGCTTTTTTGCCGTCACCCTCGTGCCCTGGTACGGATTCACCTATGGATACAGTCTGTACGACTGGATCGTTTTCGTTTTACTGATGGGCTTCTGCGGCATCTCCATCACAGCCGGCTACCATCGACTCTGGTCGCACAAGGCCTACAAGGCCCACCCGGTATTACGCACGATATTTGCACTGGGAGGCGCCTGCGCCCTGCAGAACGACGTGTTTAACTGGGCTTCGGACCACCGGCGCCACCATGCCTTTGTCGATAACAATGACCGCGATCCTTACTCTGCGGGCCGTGGCCTCTGGTACTCCCATATAGGCTGGATGCTGCGCCATTATGATAGCGGCACGCGGGATTTCTCCAACATCAAGGATTTGCAGCGCGACCCCATCCTGCGCTGGCAGCACAAGCATTACTGGAGCCTGATGCTGGGCATGAACATCGCCCTGCCCGCCTTCCTCGGTTGGCTCGGAGGAAGCATCATGGGCGGCCTGCTGCTGGCTGGGCTTCTGCGCCTGGTGCTGAGTCAGCACCTGACCTGGCTGATCAATTCCCTGGCGCACCATTGGGGCAAGCAGACCTTCAGCAAGAAAAGCTCGGCCCGTGACAACCCGATTGTCGCCCTGCTGACCTACGGCGAGGGATACCATAACTTCCACCATACTTTCCAATGGGACTACCGCAACGGCATACGCTGTTGGCATTACGATCCGACCAAGTGGCTGATCGCTTTCTGCAGCTGGATCGGACTGACCTCCGACCTGAAACGCTGCTCTCCGCTATCCATCGAGACGGCGCGGCTGGAGATGCAATACAGGCAGGCGACCGAGCGCTGCTCCGCGCTGGCCAATGCCGACAAATGGCACGAACGACTGGAACAGGAATACGAGCAGCTCAAAACCACTCTGCAGTTATGGGCGCAATCCCGTCAGAGCTGGTACGAGGCGCGCGCCAGTGAACTGAACAGGAAATGGGAACATCTGCAGCTGCGCGACAGTTACCGGGAGGCCCGGTACCGGCTCAAGCTACAACGCCAACGCTGGCGCAACCTGATGCACAGTTTTGCCAATACGCCGGGGGCCGCGGTCGCCTGAACCTGATCCGGAAAATGGGGGAATGATGAACAAGCAGTATCTGACAGTCACCCTGTTCGCAATGATGGCGCTGGCCGGCATGGCCACGACCAGTGCCGGGGAGATTGCCGAGGGCAAGCCGGCACCGGACTTCTCCCTGCCGGACATCCGCAGTGAATCGGGCGATATGATCACCCTGTCCGACTTTCGCGGCGATGTGGTCTATGTCGATTTCTGGGCCTCCTGGTGCCTGCCCTGCCTGCGCTCATTGCCGGAAATCAATGAGCTCTACAGTGAGTACAGGGACCGGGGATTCGAAGTCATCGCCATTACCATCGATCATCCGATAGAGGATGCCTTCGAGTTTCTTGACGATCTGGACGAACCCATCGCCTATCTCATCGCCGGTGACGAAGACGCTGATGTCATGGATCGCTATCGCGTGCGCGGCATGCCGACCTCCTTCCTGATCAACCGGGAAGGTGTCGTGACCAAGATCCACGAAGGCTATCGCGAAGGGGATATCGAACTGCTGGAACGGGAACTGCAAGCCCTGCTCTGAACTCCGCCACAGCACGCCTGCATCGCGATTGCAGGGCGGATGCGTTAAAATGCTTGGCTACAGATGCTGCCCGCCTGGTTGCGGGCAGTTCACCCACTGCAGCCATTGAGGGACGCATCCTTGAGCAACGAGCCACTGCAAGCGCGCCATGACAGCCTTCTCAAAGACTACCAGGCCATACAGTCACAGGGCCTGAATCTCGACCTTACCCGCGGCAAACCCTCCACCGAACAGCTCAACCTGAGCGACGCCCTGGACGGCATTCTGCAAGGCAGCTACCAGACCCGTGACGGCACCGATTGCCGTAACTACGGGGGCGCCCTTGGCATCCCGGAGGCGCGACAGTTCGCTGCCGATTATCTCGAGACCCGCCCCGAACAGGTCATGGTGGGTGGCAACAGCTCCCTGCAATTGATGTATGCCTACGTCATGAACGCCTACTACCATGGCGTACGTGGCGCCGAAACCGCCTGGATCCGGGAACGCGGGGAAGGCCGGAAAATCCGCTTCCTCTGCCCTTCTCCGGGCTATGACCGACATTTCACGGTCTGTGAATCCCTGGACATCGAGATGATCCCGGTCGCCATGACCGAAGCCGGTCCGGATATGGATGAAGTCGAATCCCTGGTCAGCTCGGACCCCCTGATCAAGGGCATCTGGTGCGTTCCCAAATACTCCAACCCGGGCGGTGAAGTGTACAGCGACGAAGTGGTCGAGCGCATGGCAAAGCTGGGTAGGATTGCTGGTGCCAACTTCCGAATCATGTGGGACAACGCCTACGCCGCGCACCATCTCTGTGACCAGCCACCCAGGCTGGCCAACCTGCTGACGCTGAGCGAACAGCAGGGCACCCTGGACAATGCCGTGGTCATCGGCTCCACCTCCAAGATCACCTTTGCCGGCTCCGGCATCTCGTTCCTCGCCAGCTCCGAGGCCAACCTGAAGCAATTCGCCAGCCAGCAGACGGTGTCCACCATCGGTCCGGACAAGGTCAATCAGTTGCGGCACGTAAAGTTTCTCAAGGACATGCCCACCCTCGAAGCCCTGATGCAGAGGCATCGGGAAATCCTCGAACCGAAGTTCAATGCCGTAATCCGGGAACTCGAGCAGGGTCTGGGAGACAAACAGGTCAACGATCAACCACTGGGCCGCTGGACCAGACCCGAAGGTGGATACTTTGTCCTGTTCGACACCCAGCCGGGCCTGGCCAGTCGCGTGGTCGAGCTGACCGCCAATGCCGGCGTGAAACTGACCCCGGCCGGAGCCACCTGGCCCTATGGCAAGGACCCCAACAACAGCAATATCCGACTGGCGCCCTCCTTCCCCAAAGTGGACGACATCACGCAGGCAATGAAGGTGTTTGTGATCTGTGTGGAACTGGCGACACTGGAAGCCGCACTGAAGTGAAGCCCGACACAGCCTGCAGCGCTAGCCACATCGGGCCGGCGCCGCAGGCTGAAGCATTTCACTGATCCGTGTCCGGGCCCCGCCCACCAATCATGGACAATGGGAATGGGGTGATATTGTCACCCTTGCTGATCCTGGCGCTGCCGGCCTTTTCCACTTCATCGATCCGGACGATTGCCTGCAAGGGGACATAACTACGTTTCACGCCACTGAACTCGGACTTGAGCTTTTCTTCGGACGGGTCTACCAGCACCTGGCTGCGCTCGTCAAACAGGTAATCCTCGATCTCGATGAAGCCATAGAACTCACTCTGATAGACCTGTCGGGCAAACACTTCATAGACCTGCCCCTTGTTAAGAAAGGTGATTCGGTAAATCGGTTCGGCTTCACGCATGTTCAGGGCCCAGGAATCGGAAAAGTGACTGTCATCGAACTACTGCAAGTTCAGGATATGCTGGCGGACTGCCGGAATTTCAAGCGTTTCTGGCGATAATGCTTCCAACTCCGTGACCTCATCGCAGTACACGCACAGGGCAGAAAAAACAAGCAGAAACTGCTATACTGCGGCATTTCCCATTCTACACCACTGACCGAAAACATTCATGAGCATGGCCGACAAATCCGTACAGTATGCCGATCCTGCCGCGCAGCGCCCGGCCACCATCGTCACCGACCGTGATACCCGTGTCGGGAGCCGGAAAGTCTATATCAAGACCCATGGCTGCCAGATGAACGAGTATGATTCCTCGCGCATGCTCGACATGCTGCGGGAATCCTGTGATGCACAGCTCGTCGACAACCCCGAAGAAGCCGACATCCTGCTGCTCAATACCTGCTCGATCCGGGAGAAAGCCCAGGAGAAGGTGTTTCACCAACTGGGCCGCTGGCGATCACTGAAAGAAGCCCGACCGGAAGTGCAGATTGCGGTTGGCGGCTGTGTGGCCAGCCAGGAAGGCGCCGCCATTGGGGATCGTGCACCCTATGTCGACGTGGTGTTCGGCCCGCAGACCCTGCACAAGCTGCCCGGCATGCTGGAACGCCCGGCGTTGACGGGCCGTCGCCGTCCGCATGTGGACATCAGTTTCCCGGAAATCGAGAAGTTCGACAATCTGCCCGAACCCAGTGTGGAAGTCCCCCAGGCCTTTCTCAGTGTCATGGAAGGCTGCAGCAAGTACTGCTCCTTCTGTGTGGTGCCGTATACACGGGGCGAGGAAGTCAGCCGACCCCTGGACGACGTGCTCGCAGAGGCCGTGCACCTGGCAGAAAATGGCAGCCGCGAAATCAATCTGCTGGGACAGAATGTGAACGCCTACAGCGGCATGAGTCACGATGGACAGTTGACCGACCTGGCCACGCTGATCACCTACATCTCCGCCATTGACGGCATTGACCGCATCCGTTTCACGACCTCTCATCCGATGGAGTTCTCCGACAACCTCGTGGAGATCTACCGCCACGTCCCGGAACTGGTCAGCCATCTCCACCTGCCGGTGCAAAGTGGCTCGGATCGCATACTTGCGGCCATGAAACGGGGCCACACAGCGGCCGACTACCTGGCCATCATCAATCGACTCAAGGCCATCCGGCCCGGCATCAGCCTTTCCTCCGATTTCATTATCGGTTTCCCGGGGGAAACCCAACAGGATTTCGAGGACACCATGAACCTGATCATCGAAGTGGGTTTCGACACTTCATTCAGTTTCATTTACAGCGCACGTCCCGGCACCCCGGCGGCGGAACTGCCCGACACCACCAGCGAGCAGGAAAAAAAGCAGCGGCTCAGCATCCTGCAGTCGCAGATCCTGCAGCAGGCGGCTGCGATCAGTGAAAGCATGGTCGGCAGCACACAACGCATCCTGGTCACGGGCCGCTCGAAAAAAGGCGGCGGTCAGCTGCAGGGTCGCACCGAGAACAATCGCGTGGTCAATTTCCGCAGCGATGATCCCGGGCTGGTCGGAAAATTCGCTGATGTGCGGATCACCGAGGCCTACCCCAACTCCCTCGCGGGTAGCCTCTGAGACGGATTGTCGGCAATATCCGATCGATTGTTCATTTTTTCAGCAATTTTGCACTATACTGGGCATACAACCCGTTGATCAGGAGGTAAACACGCCTGCCGCATGGCTACTGACACTTACACCGAACGCCTGGTCCTCAAGCCTGAGGACACGCATCGATTGGCCAATCTCTGTGGCCATCTCAACGAACACATCCAGCAGATCGAGGAATCGCTCGCGCTCAAGATCAAGCACCGGGGCAATACATTCCAGTTGTCTGGCAGCGAGGAAGCAGTACGCGACGCTTCACGCGTGCTCGATACGCTCTACCAGGCGACGGACGAAGCCACCATCAGTCCCAACACCGTGCACCTCACCCTGAAGGAATCGGGCATGAGCAATGCGCCGGGGCTCGCCAGCGAGCCTGCCCGGGACGAAGACCGACCGGTGTTGATCAAGACACCACTGGGATCGATCAAACCTCGTGGCAGGCACCAGCGTGACTACGTGAACAATATCCGCGACCAGGACATCAACTTCGGTATCGGACCCGCAGGAACGGGCAAGACCTATCTGGCCGTGGCCTGCGCCGTAGAAGCCCTGTTGCAGGATCGCATCCAGCGTGTGCTGCTGGTGCGACCGGCCGTGGAAGCGGGCGAGAAACTCGGTTTCCTGCCTGGCGACCTGGCCCAGAAGATCGATCCCTACCTGCGCCCACTCTACGACGCCCTGTACGAGATGCTGGGATTCGAAAAAGTGTCGCGCCTGATCGACAAGAATGTCATCGAGGTCGCCCCCCTCGCCTACATGCGCGGACGCACGCTCAATGGCTCCTTCATCATTCTTGACGAAAGCCAGAACACGACCATTTCGCAGATGAAAATGTTCCTCACGCGGATCGGTTTTGGTTCGCGGGCAGTGATCACCGGTGATGTCACCCAGATCGACCTGCCCAAGGGCACCCGATCGGGACTGGTCCATGTCATCAAGGTACTGGAAGACATGCCCGGCATCGGCTTCACACATTTCGACTCGCGCGACGTGGTACGCCATGCCCTGGTACAGCGCATCGTGGAGGCTTACGATCGTTACGACCAGGCCACTACCATCAAGAGCCTGAATCAGCAGGAGCAGCAGAACCTGAATGAACGTGATCGTTGATCTGAGCATGAGTGGTCAGGCCGGGACGGATCTGCCATCTGCCGGGCAGTTGCAGCAGTGGGCGACCACCGCACTGCAGATGGCCGCTGCCGCCGGCCATTTCACAAACCCACCGGAACGGCCTGTGCAACTGTCAGTGCGACTGGTGGACGAGGCTGAATCGGCGCAACTCAACGCCCACTATCGTGGTAAAAACCACGCAACAAATGTGTTATCGTTCCCCGGCCAGTTGCCGGAAGCGGTGCAGGTCCTGCTGACGGAATTCCCGCTCGGGGATCTTGCCATCTGTCCTGCGGTGGTTGATCGGGAAGCAGCACAACAGCACAAGTCGTCAAGCGCTCACTGGACGCATATGCTGGTCCACGGGCTGTTGCACCTGCTTGGTCTCGATCATCAGACCGGGGACGAAGCACAGGTCATGGAACATCTGGAAATCGACATACTGAAAATCCTGGGTCATCCCGACCCCTACCTAATCCCGGAACAACGGAGCTCCGTAAGCCAATGAACGACGAGCCATCGAGTATCGATCCAAGACCCCGGTCATGGATCGATAAAATAGCGCAAGTCTTCTCTGACGAACCCACGGACACCAAAAGCCTGCTGACCCTGCTGCGCAATGCAGAACAGGACAAGGTGCTCGACGCCGACGCCCTGAGCATCATCGAAGGCGCACTTCAGGTTTCGAGCATGCAGGTGCGGGAGATCATGATCCCCAGAGCCCAGGTGGTCACCGTATCGGCGGACAATTCACTGGCCGAAATTCTCGATACGGTAGTCGAGGCCTCGCACTCACGCTTCCCGGTCATCGGGGAAACACCCGACCGGGTGCTGGGGATACTGCTGGCCAAGGACCTTTTACCTCTCGCCAAACAGGGCAATGGGGAGCGCTTCAATATCAAGG
>PWQG01000279.1 GCA_003556835.1 Gammaproteobacteria bacterium | reverse complement strand
GTCGCGGATCGCGCGGGCATCGGGGCCAACAAACTGCATGCCCGCTTCTGACACGGCTTCGGCGAAGTCTGCGTTTTCGGACAGGAAGCCGTAACCCGGATGGATGGCATCGGCCTGCCACTTCCGGGCCGCCTCAACAATGCGCTCGATGTTCAGGTAACTGTCGCGGCTCTCCGGAGGGCCGATGGCGAATGCCACATCCGCGAGTTGCACGTGTGGTGCGTGTGTGTCCGCATCCGAATGCACGGCTGCACACTCGATTCCCATGGCCCGGGCTGTGCGCAGTATGCGGCAGGCGATTTCGCCGCGATTGGCAATGAGCAGTTTTTTCACGGTGGTCACTCGTCTTCACCAGGGAGCCAGGGGGGCTCGGTCTTGTCAAAGAATGCGGCCAGACCCTGTTGGCCTTCCTCGCCGGCGCGAAGGCGGGCAATGAGTTCACAGCAGTATTCGCGGACCTGCGGATCGACATGCACCGGGGCGACGCGGCGGATCAGGGTTTTGGTCTCATCCAGGGCGTCAGGTGCATTGCGTAGCATGGCGCGGGCAAACTGCCCGGCACTGACCAGCAGGGCATCCGGAGGCACCACTTCATGCACCAGATTGCAACGCCGCGCGGTTTCCGCGTCAAATATTTCGGCGGTCAGGAAGAAGCGCCGTGCGTGATGGACTCCCATGCGTGCCACCACGTATGGGCTGATCACTGCCGGGGCGATGCCAAGCTTCACTTCGCTGATGCAGAAACGCGCATCACTGGCGGCAATCACGATATCGGAACAGGCGATGATGCCAGTGGCGCCGGCAATACAATGTCCGTTGACGGCAGCAATGACCGGGCAGGGAAAGTGGTTGATGCACTCGAGCATCCGCGCCAGGCGATTGGCATCGGCGACATTTTCTTCGTGGCTGAAATCGATCATGGATTTCATGTAGTTCAGATCTGCGCCGGCAGAAAAACTGCGTCCCTCGCCGGTGATGATCAACACGCGTGTGCCAACATCCTGTTTCAGTGTCTCCAGGGTATCGATCATATCCTGCATCAGGGCCGGACCGAAGGCATTGTGTTTTTCCGGTCGATTCAGTCGCAGCGTCGTGATGCCCGGGATTTCCCGGGTCACCTTCACTGTATCCTGTGCTGTGTCGTGTTCGCTCATGCGTCGATCCCCTTGCGGTGCTACATACGGAACAGGCCGAAACGGGTTTCCTGTTCCGGTGCGTGGTGGCTGGCAAACAGCGACAATGCCAGCACTTCCCGTGTGCTGACCGGGTCAATGATGCCGTCGTCCCAGAGCCGGGCACTGGCATACCACGGATGACCTTCGCGTTCGTATTTTTCCTCGATGGGTTTGCGAAACGCCTCCTGCTCGGCTTCCGGCCATTGTTCGCCGCGCTTTGCCAGTGCGTCCGCTCGCACCTGTGTCAGCACGCCGGCAGCCTGGGCACCACCCATTACAGAGATACGCGAATTGGGCCAGGTCCAGAGAAAGCGCGGATCGTAGGCACGACCGCACATGCCGTAGTTGCCGGCACCAAAACTGCCGCCGACCAGAACAGTGAGCTTGGGCACGGCGGCGCTGGCTACCGCGGTCACCAGTCGGGCACCATGTTTGGCAATGCCCTGATGCTCGTATTTGCGTCCGACCATGAAGCCGGTGATGTTCTGCAGGAAGAGCAGGGGAATGCGCCGTTGGCAGCAGAGTTGGATGAAGTGGGCGCCTTTCTCGGCACTTTCGGAAAACAGAATGCCGTTGTTACCGATGATGCCCACGAGCATGCCATGGATGCGGGCAAAACCGCAGATCAGGGTGTTGCCATAAAGCGGTTTGAACTCATCCATTTCCGACGCATCAACGATTCGTGCGATCACCTCGCGGATGTCGAAAGGCTGACGCACATCCGCCGGAATGATGCCGTAGAGTTCGGCCGGATCATACAGGGGAGGTCGGCCCCCTGAAGGTAGATCACGTTGGGGTCGGTTCAGGTTGGCAATGCTGTCGCGCACCAGGGACAGGGCGTGGGCATCGTTTTCGGCCAGTTGGTCGGTGACGCCGGAAATCCGGCTGTGCACATCGCCCCCACCAAGATCTTCGGCGCTGACCACTTCACCGGTGGCGGCTTTCACCAAGGGAGGTCCACCCAGGAAAATGGTGGCCTGATCGCGCACAATCACCGATTCATCTGCCATGGCCGGCACATAGGCACCGCCGGCCGTGCAGGAACCCATGACCGCGGCAATCTGCGGAATATTGCGGGCGGACATATTGGCCTGATTGAAAAAAATGCGACCGAAATGCTCGCGATCGGGAAAGACTTCGGCCTGGTGCGGCAGGTTGGCACCACCGGAGTCGACCAGGTAGATACAGGGCAGGTGATTTTCGGCGGCGATCTGCTGGGCGCGCAGGTGTTTTTTCACGGTCAGTGGATAATAGGTGCCACCCTTGACGGTGGCATCGTTGACAACCAGCACACAAAGCTGACCACTGACCCGGCCCATGCCGGTGATTATGCCGGCGCCCGGTACTTCATCCTCATATACCTGCCAGGCGGCGAGTTGGGAAAATTCCATGAACGGAGAGCCGGCATCAAGCAGTGCTTCGATGCGTTCCCTGGGCAGCATTTTGCCACGTGCGGTATGCCGTTCGCGGGCGGTTTCACCGCCTCCTCCGGCCAGCTCGCCGCAAAGCGACTGCAGATTACCGAGCAATTGCCGGTTGTGTGCAAGGTTTTCACGAAATTCCGGACTGCCCGTCCTGACACTGCTCTGGATGGTTTTCATTCTGTTCTGTAGTCCCTTTCGCCTGTTCCGACTCTATTGTGTCTCATTGAACAGTTCACGGCCAATGAGCATGCGGCGGATCTCCTGGGTGCCCGCGCCGATTTCATAGAGCTTGGCATCGCGCAACAGGCGACCGGCGGGATACTCGTTGATGTAACCGTTGCCGCCCAGGATCTGGATGGCGTCCAGCGCCAGTTGCGTGGCGGTTTCCGAACTGAGCAGGATGGCTCCGGCCGCATCCTTGCGGGTGGTGCGGCCCCGGTCACAGGCCCGCGCCACGGCATAGACATAGGCGCGGCAGGCATTGAGGCGGGTGTACATGTCCGCAATTTTCCCCTGGATCAGCTGGAACTCCCCGATGGGCGTGTCAAACTGTTTGCGGTCATGCACATAGGGCAGGACCAGGTCGAGACAAGCCTGCATGATGCCCAATGGTCCACCGGCCAGCACCACGCGTTCGTAGTCGAGCCCACTCATAAGCACCCGGACACCGTCGTTCTCCTTTCCCAGAACATTGCTGGCGGGAATGCGGCAATTGTCGAAGCTCAGTTCACAGGTGTTCGAACCGCGCATGCCAAGCTTGTCGAGTTTGGGGGAGCGCTGGAAGCCCGGGCTGTCGCCCTCCACCAGGAAAGCGGTTATGCCACGGGGGCCCGCTTCGGGATCGGTTTTGGCATAGACCACCAGCACATCGGCATCGGGGCCATTGGTGATCCACATTTTGCTGCCATTGAGGACAAAATGATCACCATCGCGTTCGGCGCGCAGCTTCATGCTCACCACATCGGAGCCGGCACTGTGTTCACTCATGGCCAGCGCACCGACGGATGTGCCTCGGATCAGACCGGGTAGATGGCGCTCTTTCTGTGCGGCATTGCCGTTGCGCTGGATCTGGTTGATGCAGAGATTGGAGTGGGCGCCGTAGCTCAGGCCGACACTGGCCGAAGCCCGGCTGATTTCTTCCATGGCGATGACATGGGCCAGATAGCCCATTTCACTGCCACCGTATTCTTCCCCGGCGGTGATGCCAAGCAGGCCCATGTCGCCCATTTTCTGCCAGAGCGGAGCAGGAAATTCGTTGTCACGATCGACGTCGGCGGCCAGCGGTGCGATCTGTTGGCTGGAAAACTGTCGCAATTGATCGCGCAGCATCGAGGTGCTTTCGTCCAGATCGAAATCGAGTGGGGCGTAACTCATGCGCAGGCTCATCCTTCAGCGGGTTATTGTTATCGGGGGATGCGTATTTTCCCCGATTCTACACCAAACTGAATGGATTCACACTGCGCCACTGGGGGTATTCAGTCGCTGAACTGACGGATCATCTCACGGGTGTTGCGGATGTTCTCGGCCAGTTTTTCACTGGTCTCTGCTGTCAACTGGGAGGCCTTGGCGGTCTCTTCGGACTGGTTCTGGATGTTGACAATATTGTGATTGACCTCCTCGGCCACCGCGCTCTGCTCCTCTACGGCGGCCGCCACCTGCAGGGTCATGTTCTTGATCTCCGAGACCGCTTCGCTGATGGTGCTGTAGGAGCTGCCCGCTTTCTGGTTGTAACTGACACAGTGTTGCGCCTTGTCCTGGGCGGTTTCCATGGAGCCGACACATTCCTGGGTACCGTCCTGGATGCGGCGGATGATGTCCTTGATTTCCACTGTGGAGTCCTGCGTGCGCTGTGCCAGGGTACGGACTTCGTCGGCAACCACGGCAAAACCGCGGCCCTGTTCACCAGCGCGGGCCGCCTCGATGGCTGCGTTGAGGGCCAGCAGATTGGTCTGCTCGGCAATGCCGTTGATCACATCGATCACCGAGCCGATGGCATTACTGTCTTCGCCCAGGCGTCGGATGAGCTGGGTGACTTCATCAATATAATTGGCCAATTGGCTGGTGGCGGTAAGGCTTTCCTCAATGGAATGGTGACCATCGACGACGCTGCGATCGGCCTCTTCGGCGGCAGTGGAGGTTTGTGTGGTGTTCGAGGATACCTCCAGGATGGCGCTCGACATTTCGGTGACCGCTGAAGACACCGAACCCAGCTCGGTCTGCTGCCTGTGTATTGCCTGGTCGGTGGCACTTACGGCCCGTGTTGCGCCTTTTGCGAGTTCATCCAGGTCTGCGCTGGACTGATCGATCCGCGTTAACACGGTGTTCAGGTGGGCTCGTTGCGCTTTCAGAGCCAGTTCCACCGCACCGATTTCGTCGTTACGTCCGGAATAGATCAGTTGTGCCAGTTCGTCCTCATGAATGTTGCGTGCACGTGCGACCACCGTGTTACATTGGCTGGCAAGATAGGCGACTCCCGTGCCGCCAGCGGCCAGGGTGAGCAGCGCGCCGAGCACAATGCCCATACCGGCGCCGGCGGCGAGCAGTAAGCCGAGCATGATCACACTGCTGATGCCGTATACTGCGAACAGCTTGTGTCGCCAGGCAACTGGGGGCAGGGCGGAGGCCTTGCGACCGGCGTTGATGCGTTCGTAGACAGCAGTGGCACGGTCAACGTCTGCCTCGTCGGGTGCCACCCGCACGGACTGATAGCCGACCACTTTTCCATGCTCGATTATCGGAGTCACATAGGCGTCGACCCAGTAATGCTCACCCGTCTTGACGCGGTTTTTCACCATCCCCATCCAGGGCTTGCCCTGCTTGATGGTGTCCCAGAGGTCCTTGAAGGCGCCCTTGGGCATGTCGGGGTGTCGTACGATGTTGTGCGGTGAGCCTTCCAGCTCCTCTATGCTGTAACCGGAAATTTTGACGAACTCCGGGTTGGCATAGAGGATCCTCCCTCCGCTATTGGTGGTGGAAACCAGTCTTTGCTTGGGATCGAAACGTCGCCGGTTGTTGTCAGTGCCTGCCATACAAAAAGGGTCCTGTCAGTTGTCATTCTTCTGCTTCCCGGAATAACGGCAGGGAGGCATTTATCTTGAGTATTTTCAGGACTGATGTTGGCGATGGAAGTCGGGGAAGTGTTCGCCGGCTTGCGGTCGATGGAAATGGAAGCCCTGGATCTGATCACAGCCATGCTCTCGAAGAATCGAAAGTTGGTCGGGGAATTCCACTCCCTCGGCGACCACGGTCAGGTCAAGGGTCTTGCCCATGGTGATGATGGCGCGGCTGATGGCCTGGTCTTCGCGATTCCATGACAGTTCGCTGACGAAACGCCGATCGATCTTGAGGGTGTCCAGGGGATAGTCACGTAATTGTCCCAACGAGGAGTAGCCGGTGCCAAAATCATCCATGGCAATGCGTATTCCCGTCCTGCGCAGATCAGCCATCACGACCATGGAGCGCTCCGGATTACGCATCACCGTGCTCTCCGTGATTTCCAGCTCCAGGCGTTGGGCGGGGAAGCCAGTGGCTTGCAGTACCTGGTAGATTTTTTCTCCCAGTTCGGGGTCGTTGAACTGCCGCGCCGAGAGGTTGACGGCCAGTTGCAGGTCTTCAATGCCCAGGGCTTCCCATTCCAGCATCTGTTGGCAGGCATTCTGCAGGACCCATTCCCCGATTTTCAGGATAAGACCGGACTCTTCGGCAACCGGGATGAATCGGTCCGGTGACACCTGGCCCAGCGCGGGACTGGACCAGCGCAGCAGCGCTTCGACGCCGCAGATCCGGTCGCTGTGCAGGTCCAGCTTGGCCTGATACTCCAGGCTCAGCTCATTGCGGTCCAGGGCATGGCGAAGCTCTGACTCCATCTCCGCGCGCTCCCGCGTCCGGTAGTGCACATCAATGGCATACAACTGGGCGTTGTTGCGCCCCTGATCCTTGGCTGCATACATGGCGGCATCGGCGTGGCGCATCAGGCTGGATTCATCATGGGCATCCTCACCGTAGAGGCTGATGCCGATGCTGGCGCTGATGTCACATTCTCGCCCATGCAGCAGGATGGGGGTCTCGAAGAGCGCCAGTATATTGTTGGCAATGGACATTGCCGTGTCGGAGGAATCGATCCGTTGCAGCAGGAGGACAAACTCGTCGCCACCCAGTCGGGCCAGTACATCACTCTCGCGCAATGGCTGGCGCAGGCGCATGGCGACATGGCGCAGCAACTCATCACCAACATGATGGCCATAATTGTCATTGACCAGTTTGAAGCGATCAAGATCGATGAACAGGACCGCAAAACGTTGCTCTGGATAACGGTCCGCGCTGCGGATGGCGTGGTTGAGGATCTCGGAGAACATGACCCGGTTGGGAAGCCCGGTCAATGCATCGTGCGTGGCCAGATGCTCGATATGCCGGGCGATCTGCTTCTTCTCCGTGATGTCCCGTGAGATCCCGCGATACCCGGCGAATTGGCCATCATCGTCAAACATGGGCTCGCCGCTGAGCGCAAAGTGGTACAGCTCATCCTGGTCGTTGCGGAAGGAAAACTCGAAGTCGCGGAACGTCTGCCGCGTGCGCAGCAGCTTTTGCAGTTGTTCCCAGCTCATGCTGTCCGGTGTGAGCCAGGACAGATCCCATATACGGGAGCCGGGTACCTGTGCCACGGCACGCCGGTTACTCTCGCCGCGTACAGGTCCCTCGTATTTGCGGAACTTCAGTTGTGAATCCATTTCCCAGAAGAAGTCACTACTGAGGTGGGTCAGGCTGCGAAAGCGTGCCTCACTTTCACGAATGAGTTTCTCCGCATGGCGCCGCTCCTCGTCGCTGGCAAAGCTGTCCAGGGCGTAGGAAACATTCTCGACCATACTGACCAGCAGGCGTTTGATTTCCTCATCAAATACACCGGTTTCGCTGGCGTAGAATAAAAGCAGGGCGACAATTTCGCCACGCTGGAACAGGGGGAATGCCGCTCCGGAGCGGATATCGTATTTTTCGAGCAGACTCTGCCAGGGTTGGCTGTCCGGATCAGCCCGATACTCGTTGCGGATGACCGGTTTTCGACTACGCCAGGCCTTGCCGGCGATACCCTGGCCATGCACGTCATCGGCACGAATGGAGAGATGGGCTTCATCATTGAGGGCAATATCGCGCCCGGCCCGCGCTACCGATTGCAGGGTCTGATCACTTTCACGCAGTTCAAGGATGCTGGCAATGCTGAAACGCCCCCCCTTGACGACCGCTTTGCAGACATTGTCGAACAGATGGGGAATCGAGTTGGACCGCAGGATCGCCTCGTTAGTGTCGCTCAATGCGGAAAGCATGTGTTGCAGCCGGATCGCTTCTTTTTCTGCCTGCTTGCGGCCTGTGATATCGCGGGAAATGCCGATGATGATCCACTGCTCGTCAATCCGTGCCGCCCGGCTGTGGACCTCAACAAGGCGCTCGTCACCATCCTGGGTCTGGACGCTGCGCTCGATGCGGCTGCTGCCACCAGTGGACATCAGTTGTGCATAGCGCTTCTTCAGTTCCTCGGGCCCGATACCAAGCAGTTCTTCCGGGCCTTGCTGCAACAGCTGCTCCCGACTGAGCTCGTTCACTTCACAGGCTCGCTGATTGAAGTCGATGAACCGCAGTGTTTCCGGGTCTACCAGGAAAATCATATCCATGGACAGGTCTATGGCAGCACGAAAACGCTCCAGGTGACGGGCATTCTCCCGCTGGGTGGTGATGTCCCTTGCGACGCAGTCATAACCCAGAAACTGTCCGTTTGTTCGGCAGGGAGTTCCGGAAATTTCGAAGGTCCGGAGTTGCCGTCCAGGGCTGGAAGGCTGGTGAAAGTGGACGTTGTGGAAGGTGGTTTTGTGCGTGCGCGCGCACTGATAAGCGGCTTGTGATTCCGGGTCTCCGGTCAGCCGCAGACCCGCCTGTTCCATCGTGCAACCGGGCAGGCGCTGGTCCAGCTCGCGCAGTCCATCACTGTCCCGAAGTCGACTCAGGCTGATGCAACGTCCCTCGGCATCTTCCTGCCAATAGCAGTCAATTGCACATTGCAACAATGTATCCGGCTCGGCTCGGAATTTCCCCTGCGGAGTCGTTATGTCGCTGTCCTTGCTCATTATGCTTCACCATGATCTGCTCGGCCCTTCGGGCCGTTAGAGACGTCGTAGATGATGTCCAGGGCATCCTGCGCCTGGTACGGAGTGTCACTCGAAGGTGGCAGAAGCCGGGTGAAATTGCCAATCGACATGATGTCGAACACCTTTCGTTTTCCTGTTTCGTGGCACTGCACTGCGCTGTGATATTCTAGCGTATATCAACTTTCTTCACAGTCGCTATATCCCGGGAACGAGGTGAACATGCTGTTTTCACGACATAAATCAAAATTGCCAGATGCTGATTCGGCCCTGCCGGGGCGCAACACCGCAATCCCCACCAGCGAGCGTCATGTGGTCCACGATCGACCGATCCGGGGGGCGATGCCGGATGGGATCGAATCCGTGGTTTTTGGCATGGGATGTTTCTGGGGGGCGGAACGTCTTTTCTGGGAACAGGAGGGGGTCTACTCTACCGCAGTGGGATATGCCGGTGGCTTGACCCCCAATCCGACCTATGAGGAGGTGTGCAGCGGCCGGACGGGCCATGCGGAGGTGGTGCGGGTCTACTTCGATCCGCAGCGCGTCAGCCTGGAATCCCTGTTGCGGCTGTTCTGGGAGGAACACGATCCGACCCAGGGTATGCGTCAGGGCAACGACGTCGGCAGTCAGTATCGTTCGGCGATCTATCCGGAAAAGGAAGAGCAGTTGCCTCTCGTACAGGCAAGTCGGGATGCTTATCAGGCTCGTCTCAAGGATGCAGGTGCAGGAGACATAACAACAGAGATCAGTCTGTCACCGGGCTTTTTTTACGCTGAAGAGTACCATCAGCAGTATCTGGCGCGTAATCCCGGTGGTTATTGCGGGCTGAAAGGTCTGGGGATTGCGTGTCCGGCACCCTGAAAAATTCACGGATTTCCTGTGTACGGGCCTGCGCATCCCGGACCCCCAGATCCATCAGTGTATGACAGTAGGGCTGCTCGAATAACAACAGACTGAGCAGGCTACTGGCCGAGGTATCGCGGATGAACAGTTTCAGTGCGCGAGGCAACAGGTGCGCGTACTCCTGGGCGATGTCATTGAGATCAATGCTGGGCGAAATCTCCAGCAGTTCAATGGGTCGGAACGGCTGCACCGGTGCTTCCCCGCACTTCGACAACAGATCGTTGTAGCCGCGCAACGTAGTGATATCTGCCTCCAGCGTGTCCACAAACGCGCTGTTCAATACATGTCCGATGATCTGGGCCAGGGAGGGGTGGTATACCGGCTCCTCCTCATGAATCCTTCGCGTCTGACTGCCACTGACACCGATGGCAAGAATACGGTCGGCACCCAGGCGGATCGCCGGGCTCAGGGGGGCGAGCTGCCGAATGGCGCCGTCACCATAATATTCACCGCCGATCTTCACGGATGGGAACAGTGTGGGGATGGCGGTGGAGGCAAGCAGGTGGCGGATTTCCAGTTCGGTTCGCACACCGATGCGGTGTGGACGCTGCCAGTTTTCCATCTCGCCCAGGGTCTGGAAGAATGATACCGAATCCCCACTGCCGTAACCGGAGGCGGTCACGCTCAGGCTTTCCAGGAAACCGGCTTCCATATTCTGTTGTATGCGGCGGAATTTGAGAAGACGGTACAGCAGATCCTCCAGCGGTTCATTGTCCAGCAGGGAGACCGGTGTTTTGCGTTTGCGGTTGGCCAGAAACGAGAAGGCCCAGTTGGACGCGCTGGTGATCAGGCCCCGCGAATCCAGTCGGTAGACCTGGCTGCTGTCCAGATTGCCCCAGATATATTCCAGAGTGTGCACGGCGGTACGCAGTCGCTGAGCCTGTACCGCCAGGGAGACCGCGTTCAGTGCTCCGGCTGAAGTGCCGGAGATGATATGGAAGGGGTTGCTTGCATCTTTGCGCAGTACGTTGGCCACCCCACGCATGACACCCACCTGATAGGCGGCGCGGGCGCCACCGCCGGATAATACGATGGCGTAGCGGGGGGCCTTCGGTTCGGGCTTGCATGAGTCCATCGCGATTGGGATCCTGCCTGTGCACTGGGATGCCGCTGCGGGTACAATGCAATCGACTCGCAGACCGGTCCGGCTCATTGTACTCTGCCGGACTGTGATTTCCAGTCATGATAGTGAACCATACGGACAGTTGGAGACTGAAACTGATGACGGCACAGACACCCGACCGGCTGGTCATCGCCATTTCCTCAAGGGCCCTGTTCGATCTGTCGGACAGCCACGAAGTCTTCGAAAATGAGGGTCTGGAGGCCTATCAGCGTTACCAGGTCAGCAAGGAAGAAGAGCCGCTGGCGCCCGGGGTGGCTTTTTCCCTGGTGAAAAAGTTCCTGCATATCAATGCCCTTTTGGCCGAGCCACGGGTAGAGGTCATTCTCCTGTCGCGCAACAGTGCCGATACTGGCCTTCGGGTATTCAATTCCATCGAACATTATGGTCTGTCTATCAGTCGCGCCGCATTCTGTGGTGGCGACAGTCCCTATCGTTATATTTCCGCCTTCAACAGCCATCTTTTCCTCTCATCGGATGGCGCGGATGTTCGTGATGCGCTTGAATCGGGCGTCGCGGCCGCCACCATTCTGCCCTCGGCCAATACGGAACGGGACCAGGAAGGATTGCTGAAATTCGCCTTTGACGGCGATGCCGTACTGTTCTCTGACGAAGCGGAACGGATCTACAAGAGTCAGGGCCTGGAAGCCTTTGCTGCCAGTGAGAAAAAGTCCGCCAACCAGCCACTCAGTGGCGGTCCGTTCAAGCCCTTTCTGGCTGCGCTGCAACAACTGCAGATGGAGTTTCCCGCAGGGGAAGCACCGATCCGTACCTGCCTGGTCACGGCCCGCTCCGCGCCGGCTCATGAGCGGGTGGTCCGCACACTGCGGGCCTGGAACATACGCATTGATGAATCCCTGTTCCTGGGCGGCATGGCCAAGGGGCCCTTTCTCAAGTCCTTTGGCGCGGACGTGTTTTTTGATGATCAGGAAGCACACTGTGAATCGGCGCGCGACCTGGTGGCAACCGGGCATGTACCGCATGGGGTGGCCAACCATCCGGTCGAGGAGGGGGATCAGCATTGAAGCTGCAGCAGCTTCGCTATTTCCGGGCCGTGGCGCGCAACGGCCTGCGAATCTCCGCGGCGGCCCGCGAGCTGCACACGTCCCAGCCCGGGGTCAGCAAGCAGATCATTGCCCTGGAACAGGAACTCGGTCTGCCCCTGTTCCAGCGCCGAGGTCGGCAATTGACTGCACTCACTGAAGCCGGCTCCCGAATCCTGTCCATGGCGGAGGATGTGCTGCATCAGACCGCCGCCATCCGCTCCCTGGCGGATGAGTACAGCGATCCCTCGCGCGGTAGCCTGGGTATTGCAACCACGCACACCCAGAGCCGCTATGTGTTGCCGCCGGTCATCCAGCAATTCATCCAGCAATATCCGGACGTTGCGCTGCAACTGCATCAGGGTACTCCAGAGCAGATAGCCGCCATGGCCGCGAACGGTACGGCCGATTTCGCCATCGCCACCGAGGCCATCAGTCAGACCGGGGATCTGCTCATGCTGCCCTGTTACCACTGGAATCGGGTGATTCTTGTGCCGGAAGAGCATCATCTCTGGCAGCGCTACTCTGGTAAGGAGACACTGACGCTGGAAGCGCTTGCAGAAGAGCCACTGGTGACCTATGTGTTCGGTTTCACCGGACGCTCGCAGCTCGACGAAGCTTTCGTCAGCAGAGGCCTCAAGCCCAGGGTGGTGTTCACCGCGGCTAATGCTGACGTGATCAAGACCTACGTGCGACTGGGTATGGGGGTGGGGATTGTTGCCGCCATGGCCCATGACCCGGTCACCGATCCCGAGTTGCGGGCCATCGATGCCAGCCACCTGTTTGCCAACAGCCTGACCCGGATCGGTTTCCGGCGCGGTACCCAGCTGCGCCGCTACATGGTCGATTTCATCACCATGTTCGCGCCGCATCTTGAGCGTGAGCTGCTGGAGCAGTTGGCCCGTTGTCAGTACCAGGAGGAAGTGGATGCGCTATGCCAGGGCATCATTGTGCCGGTTCACGGTCAATAAGTACTCAGTCCCTGGCGATCAGATTGTCCTGATGGAGCCCGCATTCACGGATGGTCGCCTCTTCCCACCACCAACGTCCTTCACGTTCATGCTGGTTGGGACCGACGGGACGGGTACAGGGCTCGCAGCCGATGCTGATGAATCCGCGGTCGTGCAGCGGGTTATAGGGCAGATCGAACATGCGGATGTATTGCCAGACCTCGGCGGAACTCCAGTTGGCCAGGGGATTGAATTTCAGCAGCTCGCCATTGCGTCCAGTAAAAACCGGATCGACTTGCGCCACTGGCACATCGACACGGGTGGGGCTCTGGTCGCGCCGCTGGCCGGTCAACCAGGCATCCACGCTGGCAAGTTTGCGTCTTAGTGGTTCGATTTTTCGGATGCCGCAGCACTCTTCGTGTCCATCCTCATAGAAGCTGAACAGGCCTTTTTTCCCGACCATTTCGCGCAATGCCTCGCCATCGGGGGAAAGCACATCCAGATTCAGCTCGTATTGCTTTCGAACCTGTTCAATGAACGCATAGGTTTCCGCATGCAGGCGGCCGGTATCCAGGGTGAACACCTGGATATCCGGACGGATTTTCCAGGCCATGACCACCAGCGCAATATCCTCGGCACCGCTGAATGAAACCGCGATATTGTCCACCGAAGCGAGTACTTCGCGAAGGATCTCCACGGGTTCCATATTGATTGCTTTTTGATTAAAATCAGTAATATTTGAGCTGTTCATCATGTTCTTTATTAGCTCCTGGGCGGGCGGTTTCCGCTGTCTTCTGTCGCTGCCGGATCAGGGCAGTTGGCGCAAGGCACGGTATTTTGAAGGATCAGGCCGCGCTGGTAAAGATCGGTGTCTTGCATAGCGGACCGCTTGCCGGTACATTTGCGTCTTCATTTTTTTGATCGAATTCCCGAGGTGTTGAATTGGAACTGGCCTGTCTTGATCTTGAAGGGGTGCTGATCCCGGAAATCTGGATTGATTTTGCGGAACGTACCGGCATCGATGAATTGCGGGCCACGACAAGGGATATCCCCGATTACGATGAGTTGATGCAACAGCGGTTGAGGTTGCTGCGCGAACATGGTCTGGGACTGAATGACATACAGGCGGTGATCGCCGGAATGAAGCCGTTGCCCGGGGCTGTGGAGTTCATTGACTGGCTGCGTGAACGTTTCCAGGTCGTGATCCTCTCCGACACCTTCTACGAATTCTCCCAGCCCCTGATGCGCCAGCTTGGCTTTCCCACGCTGTTCTGTCATCGCCTGATTGCCGATGAGCAGGGCATGATCACCGAATACCATCTGCGCCAGAAGGACCCCAAGCGTGCCAGTGTTAAAGCCTTCCACGGCCTGAACTTTCGGGTGATCGCGGCTGGCGATTCCTATAATGACACCACCATGCTGAGTGAGGCTGATGCCGGGATCCTGTTCAAGGCGCCGGAAAACGTCATTCGTGAATTTCCGCAATTCCCGGCCGTGCATGAGTACGACGAACTTCGTGAGGAATTTTTGCGCGCCAGTGTCCGCGAACTGGACTGAAAGGGCCCGATCTAGCAGGCTACTCACCTAATATCATTCGTCGTCTTTATGCTCCAGTGTACTGATAAGCAATGATATTTTGTTGATGCTTTCGGCATACTCCTGATCTGGATCAGAATCCGAGACGATGCCCCCACCACCCCAGCAACTGATCCGCTCCTGATCACAAAGTAGGCTGCGAATGGTGATATTGCAGTCCATGTCCCCATCGGTATTCAGGTAACCGATACTGCCGCAATAGATGCTGCGACTCCGGTTCTCCAGTTCATCGATGATTTGCATTGCCCGGATTTTGGGCGCACCGGTGATCGATCCCCCCGGAAAGCAGGCCCGCAGCAGATCCGCGCTCTGTTGTGGATGATTCAGTGTCCCGGTCACGGTACTGATCAGGTGATGCACACTGGTGAAGCTTTCCAGCCGGAACAGGTCGGGCGTGCGAACCGAGCCGGTCCGGCAGACTCTCCCCAGGTCATTGCGCAGCAGATCGACGATCATCAGGTTTTCCGCCCGATCCTTGTCACTGTTCTGAAGGGCCCGGGCCAGGTCACTGTCTCGTGCCGGGTTCTCATCGCGGGGTCGTGTCCCCTTGATTGGCTGAGTGATCACTTCGCCATTGCTGACTGAAAGAAAGCGCTCCGGGGAAAGGCTGAGGGTGGCGATTGCCGGGTCGTGTGGATGCCGGAAGAAAGCCGAGAAGGGGCTGTGACTTTGTTTACGCAGGGCCAGATAGGCACCGAGGGCATCTCCGTCAAATTCAGTCTCGAAGCACTGGGCCAGGTTGACCTGGTAACAATCACCGGCGTGGATCAGCGATTGCAGGCGCTGGAATGCGCTCAGGTATTCCTGCCGGCTCATGGCCGGACGGAATGCACCGGCAAGCCGGAATGCCGGAGCCGGTGCGGGAGCGGCGGCCAGTAAGGCGGTCACCAGCCGACGGCGCTGCGGCGGACATTCCGGCAGGAAGAAAAGCAGGCTGCGCTGCAGTTGATGATCAACCACAATCGCCCAGTCGTGAATGCCGGCCCAGGCCAGTACCTGCTGCTCCCCCCGCTGGCGGAACGGAATCAGGTCACGGCGGCTCTCGTAGCCCAGGCAGAACAGCGCGCCGCCACG
>PWQG01000097.1 GCA_003556835.1 Gammaproteobacteria bacterium | reverse complement strand
TGGGTCTGACCGACAGTGCCACACAATCGGAAATGAACTACCGGTATCCGACCGTGCTGCGCCCCTATATCTAGAAAGGCGTCGAACTGGGCCTGCTGTCACCGCATCTGCTCGAATTCGATCTGGATGTGCTGGGCGAGGCCCTGAAGGCCGAGCGGGACACCCAGTTCACCTACCTGGGCCTGCAGACCCTGTACGACCGCTACTTCATCCACAGCGAAGGGGTTCGCTTCGAGCTGCCGCAGATTTTCTACATGCGCGTGGCCATGGGCCTGGCCAGCAATGAGGAGAACCGCGAGGCTCGGGCCATCGAGTTCTATGACCTGATCTCCAGCTTCGACTACATGGTCTCCACACCGCAGCTGTTCAATTCCGGCACCCTGCGCCCGCAGCTTTCCTCCTGCTTCCTGACCACGGTCTCGGATGACCTCGAGGGTATCTACGGTGCCATCAAGGACAATGCCATGCTGTCCAAGTGGGCCGGCGGCCTGGGTAATGACTGGACACCGGTTCGTGCGCTGGGCGCCCACATCAAGGGTACCAATGGCAAGTCCCAGGGCATCGTGCCCTTCCTCAAGGTGGTCAATGACACCGCCGTGGCGGTGAACCAGGGTGGCAAGCGCAAGGGCGCGGTCTGTGCCTACCTGGAGACCTGGCACCTGGACATCGAGGAATTCCTGGAACTGCGCAAGAACACCGGGGACGATCGTCGTCGCACCCATGACATGAACACGGCCAACTGGATTCCGGACCTGTTCATGAAGCGGGTGTTCGAAGATGGCGACTGGACCCTGTTCTCACCCAATAATGTGCCCGATCTGCATGACCTGCACGGCAAGGCCTTCGAACGCGCCTATATGGAATACGAGCGCAAGGCCGCCGCCGGCGAGATGGAGATCTACAAGACCGTGCGCGCCAAGGACCTGTGGCGCAAGATGCTGTCCATGCTGTTCGAGACAGGCCACCCCTGGATCACTTTCAAGGATGCCTGCAACGAGCGCTCGCCGCAGCAGCACGTGGGCACCATCCACTCCTCGAACCTGTGTACCGAGATCACCCTGAACACCAGCAAGGACGAGATTGCCGTCTGTAACCTGGGGTCGGTGAACCTGGTAAACCACGTCACCGAGGAAGGCCTGGATCGCGAGAAGCTGGCCCGCACCGTGAAGACCGCCGTGCGCATGCTCGACAATGTCATCGACATCAACTACTACTCCGTGCCCCAGGCCGAGAACTCGAACCTCAAGCACCGTCCGGTGGGCATGGGCATCATGGGCTTCCAGGATTCGCTGTATATCCAGCGTATACCCTACGCTTCAGACGGCGCGGTGCAGTTTGCCGACCACTCCATGGAGGCGATCAGCTACGAGGCCATCCGGGCTTCCACCGATCTGGCCGAGGAGCGCGGCAGCTACGAAACCTACAAGGGTTCACTCTGGGACCAGGGCATCCTGCCCATCGACTCACTGAAACGGCTGCGCGAAAGCCGCGGCGAGAACTTCCTCGAGGTCGACACCAGCCAGACCCTGGACTGGGACAGCCTGCGACAGCGCATTGCTGAAGTGGGCATGCGCAACTCGAATGTGCTGGCCATCGCACCGACGGCCACCATTGCCAACATCAGTGGAGTGTCACAGTCGATCGAGCCGACCTACCAGAACCTGTTCGTCAAATCGAATCTCTCGGGTGAATTCACCGTGGTCAACCCGTACCTGGTACGTGATCTCAAGGCGCTCAATCTCTGGGACAACGTGATGGTCAATGACCTGAAATACTACGAAGGCAGTGTGCAGCAGATCGACCGGATTCCGCAGCACATCAAGGACCTTTATGCCACGGCCTTCGAGGTCGAGCCACGTTGGTTGGTCGATGCGGCAAGCCGGCGCCAGAAATGGATCGACCAGGCCCAGTCACTGAACCTGTACATCTCCGGTGCCGATGGCAAGAAGCTGGACATCACCTATCGCATGGCCTGGTTGCGCGGCCTGAAGACAACCTATTACCTGCGCTCGCTGGCAGCGACCACCACCGAGAAATCGACCGTGGCCGACGGCAGTCTGAACAAGGTTTCCAGCGGGCCGGCCGCCGTACCGGCAGCCTGCTCCATCGATGATCCGGATTGCGAGGCCTGCCAGTGAGGCAGGTCCGTCACTCAATGAGACAAGGGGGATAAGCATGCTTTCCTGGGACGATTATTATAAGGATGAGGCAGAACTGGCGCAGAAAGAACAGCGCGCCAGAGAGCTTCGCCAGCAACAGTCACAGACTGAAGCGGCTGCCCGGAAACAGGCAGCACAGGCACAACAGACTGCAGCGGCACAGGTGGCGCGGGAAACTTCCGCGCCGCAGAATGGTGCGCAGACCGCCGAACGTAGTTTTGACGCTGCGGTCGCCGCCCACCAGGCCACAGTGGAGTCCGAAACGCAGACGGCAACGGCAGCGGCCCGCCCCGCGGCTGGCAATGGACAGTCCGAGGTACCCGACGAGGTCGTGAACCAGGACGTTCTGCAACAGGCGATCGAAGGCCTGCAGGACCTGGACGTCCAGACCGGCGAAGCAGAGCTGGGCGAATGGACCGAGCGGGTGACAGTGGATGACAAGCAGATGATCAACTGCCGCGCCGATCTCAACCAGCTGGTGCCCTTCAAGTATGACTGGGCCTGGCAGAAATACCTGGATGGTTGTGCCAACCACTGGATGCCGCAGGAAATCAATATGAATGCGGACATTGCCCTGTGGAAAGGTCGTGAAGGCCTGACCGCTGACGAGCGCCTGATCGTCAAGCGCAACCTGGGCTTTTTCGCCACCGCCGACTCCCTGGTGGCAAACAACCTGGTGCTGGCGATCTACCGCCTGATCACCAATCCGGAATGCCGGCAGTACATCCTGCGCCAGGCCTTCGAGGAAGCCATCCACACCCACGCCTACCAGTACTGCATCGAGTCACTGGGCATGGACGAGGGGGAAATCTTCAACATGTACCATGAGATTCCTTCGGTGGCGAAAAAGGCTTCCTGGGGCCTGAAGTACACCCATGAACTGAGTGATCCGAACTTCACCACGGGCACGCCGGAAACGGACAAGGCCCTGCTGAAGAACCTGATCGCCTTCTACTGCTGCCTGGAAGGCATTTTCTTCTACTGCGGTTTCACGCAGATCCTTTCCATGGGCCGTCGCAACAAGATGACCGGCACGTCGGAGCAGTTCCAGTACATCCTGCGTGACGAGTCCATGCACCTGAACTTCGGCATCGACATGATCAACCAGATCAAGCTGGAGAATCCCCACCTGTGGGATGACCAGATGCGTCAGGACACCACGCAGATGATCCTGGAGGCCACGCAGCTGGAGATCGAGTATGCGCGCGATACCATGCCGCGTGGTGTGCTGGGCATGAATGCGGTGATGATGGAGGAATACCTGCAGTTCATTGCCAATCGGCGTCTGGCGCAGGTTGGTCTGCCGGAGCAGTTCAAGGGGGTGAAGAATCCCTTCCCATGGATGAGTGAGATCATGGATTTGCGGAAGGAGAAGAACTTTTTTGAGACGCGGGTGATCGAATACCAGACTGGTGGTGCACTTAGCTGGGACTGAGCAACATGGCTTCGTAGCCCGAACGAGCGGGAGGGGGACCACACGTCAGGAGACGCCCGTAAACCCATCCGTGGGGGGCTCGGCGCCCGCCTTCCCTGGCGGGCGACGCTCCTGACGTGTGGTCCCCCTCCCGCTCGTTCTGACTATGTGCCATTCCGCTGACCACGAATTTCTTCCTACCCTCGAACACGTTCAGCTCTTGTGGATCCCCTGACCAATCCACGACCACTTCACTGCTCCTGACGACGGTTTCCCTGCATCCGGCTCCCGATCTTTATCCGGGTATTTCAGGCCTCTCATTGACCGCTCGAACAAGTCCTCGCTGAATCCGATCAAGCCAACGAAAATTCGCGCGTCTCTTCTACTTTTTCAGGTGGGTTGCCGACCCGGTGTTTCAGAACTTTTTAGTTTGGGGACTTGAAAAACTTTTGTTCTGCCCTATATAGATTGTGAGGCGGATGCTCGTGGTGAGATTCGCCGGGACCATGGCCCGATC
>PWQG01000060.1 GCA_003556835.1 Gammaproteobacteria bacterium | reverse complement strand
GCCAGCTTCGAGGCGGCAGCCGAGAAAGCCAAACAGGGCTGCCCGGTCTCGAAGCTGCTTAACGCGGACATCACCCTGGACGCCACACTCAAGGGCTGATCCGGCCCAGCGGGAAACCATCGACACCCCCCTGTCCGGGGCCAGCATCTGCTCCGCAGCCCCGGTCAGGGGATACCTTATTCGTCATCCCACTGATTCGATCGGAGGCCCTGCATGCTGTCATTGTTCCCGAAAAGCCGCCTGTTCCTGTTCACGGCCGCACTGGCCTGCCTGACGCCCGCGGCCCTGCATGGCGCTGCAGAGCAGAGCCTCCAGATTGAGGGCCTCGACCAACCGGTTGAAATCCTGCGGGATGCCTGGGGCGTGTCGCATATTTACGCTGAGACCGAGCACGACCTGTTCTTTGCCCAGGGCTACAACGCGGCGCGAGACCGGCTGTTCCAGCTCGAAATCTGGCGCCGCCAGGCCAATGGGACCATGGCCGAGCTGCTCGGTGAGCGGATGCTGGAGCATGACATCGGGGCGCGGCTGCTACGCTTCCGGGGCGATATGCAGCAGGAAATGCAGCATTATCATCCGCGCGGGGACGAAATCATCCCGGCCTTTGTAGCGGGCATCAATGCCTATATCGATCAGACGCGCGTGGATCCCTCCCTGCTGCCCATCGAATTCCGGCTGTTGGATCTGACACCCGGTCACTGGAGACCGGAGACCGTGATTTCCCGTCATCAGGGTCTGGTGGGCAATGTGCGGGCCGAACTGAACCTGGCCCGCGCCGTGGAGCGCACGGACAGCGACACCGTGAAGGAACTGATCTGGTTCCACCCGGGTGAGCCCGATCTCACATTCGATGAAGCCATCGACCCGAAACTGCTGCACGATGACATACTGCGCCTCTACAACGCGGCCCGCAGCAGTGTGTCCTTCCTGCCCGAGGATATCGACCCGCAGTACCGCGCCGACGAACAGGCCAGCCGGGAGCAACTGGCGGAGCAGCTCGGTGACCAACTGGCCGCTCGCCATACCGAAGTGCTGGGTCAGAACCAGGACATCGGCAGCAATAACTGGGTGATCAGCGGCGAACTCAGCGAGAGCGGTTATCCCATCATGGCCAATGACCCGCACCGTGTGGTGGGCGCGCCGGCCCTGCGCTATTTCGTGCATCTCAACGGGCCGGGCTGGGACATCATCGGCGGCGGCGAGCCGGCACTGCCCGGCATCTCCATCGGGCATAACGGCTTCGGGGCCTGGGGTCTGACCATCTTCCAGGTGGACAGCGAAGATCTGTATGTCTATGAAACCCACCCGGACGACCCGCACCGGTACCGCTACCAGGACCACTGGGAAACCATGCGCATCGAACAGACCGAAATTCCGGTGCGCGGCGGGGAAACACGGTCCGTGGAATTGAAATACACACGGCATGGCCCGGTGGTGCATGAGCGCCCCGACGAACAGAGCGCCTTCGCCCTGCGCCTGGCCTGGCTGGATGTCGGGGCTGCGCCCTACCTGGCGGGACTGCGCATGAGTCAGGCGCAGAGCTGGGAGGAATTCCGTGAAGGGGCGGCCCATAATCGCCTGCCCGGAGAAAACTTCGTCTGGGCCGACCGCGACGGTAATATCGGTTACCAGGCCACCGGAGTGGCACCGCTGCGACCAAACTGGCACGGCCTGCTGCCAGTGCCCGGTGACGGACGTTACGAGTGGGAGGGCTATCTCCCCATTCTGTCCCTGCCCAATGTCAGCAACCCCGAGCGCGGGTTCTGGAGCACGTCCAACGAGAACCAGGTGCCGCGCGATTATCCCTACCGCAGTGCCGTGGGCTGGACCTGGACCGATCCCTACCGTGGCGACCGGGTGCGCGAAGTGCTGTCCTCGGGGCGCATGCACAATATGCAGGACATGATGCAGTTGCAGAATGACTCACTCTCCATTCCCGCGCGTACGCTGACACCGCTGCTGCGGGGCCTGGAGGACAGCGACAGCCGCGTGGAGCGCGCCCGTCAGCGACTGCTGGACTGGGACCACCGGATGGACATCGAGTCGGTGGGTGCCGGCATCTATATGGCCTGGGAACGGGAGCTGCGGGAACGGGTTTCGAATCTCTTTGTGCCTGCGGCGGCCGAGGAATACATCGGATTACTGCAGATGAAGCCGACCGTGGACCGACTGCTCTCGCCCGATGGCCGCTTCGGCGATAACCCCACGGCCGCGCGCGATGCGCTGCTGCTCGACGCCCTGGGCGCGGCGGTGGACGATCTGCGTCAGCGTTTCGGCAGTGATATGGCCGCCTGGCAGTACGGGCAGGAAGGCTACAAGCATGTACATCTGCGCCATCCCATGAGCGCGGCGGTCAACGAGAGTCTGCGCGAACAGCTCGAAGTCGGCCCCGCCCCGCGCCACGGCTACAGCTATACGGTCAGCAACACGGCCTATGGTGACAACCAGACCAGTGGAGGCAGTTTCCGCATGATCGTGGATACCGAAGACTTCGATCGTAGCCTGGCCTCGAATACACCCGGACAGTCGGGCGACCCGGACAGCCCCTTCTATAACAATCTGTTCGAGGACTGGGTCAACGACCGCTACTTCCCACTGTTCTACAGCCGGGAGCGGGTGGAGTCAGTCACGGTGGAACACTTGCGCATACGGCCGTGAAGCGCACCAGTACTGCGTCCATCGTCGTATTCATCCGGGGCGGATCACATGGCATTGGCAAGCCTCTATACTGGTGGCTACCCGGAGTCTCGGTGTTACCGCTTACCTACATTTCGGCGGACTTTCGATCGGTCCGAGTGACGGACTATACATCCGTTGCTTGGCCCTGCTGTGCCCGAACACACCCTCTTCCCGCATCCTTAGCCATATATACACCTTGATCTGCAGATTTCATCAAATCTTCCGGTGATTGCATGTCAGTTGTTTTCTGGGCCACACCGATGCTGATACTGGCATGCCATGAGCCTTCGCCCGTGGCCACATGCAGCGCTGTAACTCTTTCAAGAATTTTATCGGCCAGATACAGGCAGGACTGTAAATCAGTATCCGGGCATATGATGAAAAACTCATCACCTCCCAAGCGAGCAACAAAGTCATCATTCCTGACAGAATCCAGCAAAGCGTTACCCAGCTCGCAAAGCACGGCATCCCCGGCGTCATGACCATACTGGTCATTCACCTCCTTGAAGTAATCCGCATCGATCAGCATGCAGCTCAGGGGCTTCCCCTCGAGCTCTGCCTGCTGCCAAAATTCATTCAGCTTTGTCATGCCATGACGCCGGTTGGGCAAGCCTGTCAGCACATCTGTTAAAGAAATGGATGTCAATTTTTCGTTAGCAGCCTCAAGTTCCCTGGTGCGCTCATGAACCAATTCTTCCAAGTGAAGATTAAGCTCCGCCATCTCGGCGCTCTTCTGCGCTAGCATGTCCAGCATCCGACTCAGCGCCCGTACGAGGGGCTCAACGTGATCCTTTTCTATACGAGATTTCTCCATCGCTAGAGCTTCCGCAGGAGTGCTGCCCTTTTTGATTGAAGCAATTTGTCTGGCCATACTCTGGTCTTCACCCAGGATGTGATGCGCCAACCATTGGTATAGAAAGTCAAGAACGGCTTGAACTTCATGGCTCGAATCACGATGGAACTGACGCTCCAAAACAAATAATTGATTGATGAAGCTACCATGAATCTGTTTATGTTGAGCGAGTGCTTCAGGATGGATACCGCACGAGTTCATTAACGCTTCTTCTTCGGTGAAATGGTAATGCGTATAGTCTTTCAGTTTTTGAAAGAGAGCCGCTGATTCATATTCTGAGATGGTCTGGTTTATCAAGCTATCGCTGAATTTATTGATAAGGTCCACCAGACGGTGATGTTGCTCATCGACAGTTGGCAGACCGGTTTCAAAATCTTTTGTCCAGACAAAGGATTGGCTCATAATCATTCATGCCTCTAGCTTATAATTCTGGGTCTTCCCCAACCGTAGTGGGTAAATTCACTGCCTGACACCGGAGGGATACAGTTGCAGCTTGCCGAGATGGAAGTAAATCGCATTGCGGAAGCGCTCCTTGTTCCGGAAGCCTCTGGCCCGGTTCTTGATCAT
>PWQG01000022.1 GCA_003556835.1 Gammaproteobacteria bacterium | reverse complement strand
TTCGTCTCCGTCCAGTTCATCCAGTGCCACGGTGTCGGGTTGCCGGGTCATCAGGTAATAGACAAAGAACGCAACAATCGAGATCAGGATGAGGCTGTCGATGATGCCCAGGAAAAAGTTGGCCAGCAGCAGGCCTGTCACCACCGTGACAAACAACATGGCTGGCATTTCCCGCGTGCCGATTGACGCTGGTGGGGTCAGTGGACGGATCACCACGGCCACGCCCAGGGCGATGCCGACATTGAAGATATTGGAGCCGATGGCGTTGCCGATGGCCAGTTCCGGCTCGCCGGCGAGGGCTGAGGCGGCGGAGGAAAAGATCTCGGGAGCCGAGGTGCCGAAGGCCACAATGGTCATGCCGATGACCAGCGGAGCAACGCCCAGGTTGCGCGCCAGCGCGGAGGCACCGAACACGAATTTGTCTGCGCCCCAGATGAGCCCGACAAAGCCCAGACTGATGATGGTGATGTCCAGCAGCATGATTACTACATCGTTGTTGTCCGCAGCCGGGTCTTGTTCTTAAGGGCGTGCCCGGTTGGCCTGTTTCCGGACCTTTGTGGTATGAATTCAGGAAAAACAGGGCCAATTAGACGCAGTATCAAAGCGCATTGCAAGTAGTAATTTAACGGTGCAGGCATTTGATGTACACTGCCTGTCCGGTTCTACGGAGGTAAACAGATGAAACGTTTTGCGAAAATCCAGGCATCACTGATGTTACTGCTGGCGTGTTTGGTTGGCAGCCAGGCTATGGCACAAAACAGTGAGCAGAGCGCCGTCGAAGCTGCCGAGCTGGCAGTGAATAACCTCCTGGCCGCGGTACGCGAGTTACGCCCGTACCATGACAGCGATGAAGATCGTTATTACCGGGGCATCGAAGAGCAGGTTACCGAATTTGTCGACTTCCAACAGGTGGCCATTGGTGTGATGGCACGCTACTCGCGGGATGCGAGTGATGCCCAGATTGACGCCTTTGCGGAAAAGCTCCGCGGTACCCTGACGCGATTCTATGGGTCCGCCCTGCTGGAATACGGCAACCAGGAGATCCGCTATATGCCTCCAGAGGATCCACCGGAAGATCCGCGCGCCCCCACTACCGTGCGCTTGCAGATTGTGGGTGATGGCCAACGAATTGATCTGCAGTCAGCCATGTTTCTCAACGATGAGGGCGAATGGAAGCTGCGTAATCTGTTCGTGGGCGGTATCAATCTGCGGCGCCAGTATCACAGCCAGTTTGCGGCCCTGATGTCGCGGCATGACAATGATATCGACGCGGTCATCGAGAACTGGCAGTAACCCTTAAATTCCATCGTAAAGACAGAAGGCAGTGACAGTGTATGGCACTCGATAGCAGTCAGATTGAATCCTTGCTGGCGGAAAAATTGACCGATTGTGAACTGGAAGTGCAGGGCGGCGATGGAAAATACCAGGTTCGCGCGGTAGGTCCGGTATTCGAGGGGCTCAATGCCGTCAAGCGCCAGCAGACCGTATACGCAATCCTCAATGAGCATATTGCTTCGGGTGCCATCCACGCGGTCGGCATGCAATTGCTGACCCCGGAAGAGAATCACGGCGCCGGCTGATCGCCGTCATTCCCTGATACAGGAACTCCAATGGACAAACTGGTAATTGATGGCGGAATCAGCCTCAATGGTGAGATCCGTATTGCCGGGGCGAAAAACTCTGCACTACCGATCCTGGCAGCGACCCTGCTGACCGACGATACTGTCACCATCCGCAACCTGCCGCATCTGTACGACATCACCACCATGCTGGAGCTGCTCGGCTGCATGGGTGTGGAGCCGGTGGTGGACGAGAAAATGAATGTCGAAGTGAACACCTCGACCATTCGTGACTTCAATGCCCCCTACGACCTGGTGAAGACCATGCGGGCCTCCATTCTGGTGCTGGGTCCCTTGCTGGCCCATCATGGCAAGGCGGATGTGGCCCTGCCGGGAGGCTGTGCCATCGGCAGCCGGCCGGTCAACCTGCACATCACGGCACTGGAGAAGATGGGCGCCGACATCCGGGTCGAGGACGGCTATATCAAGGCGAAGATGGAGGGACGCCTCAAGGGTGCACACATATTCATGGATGTGAGTACCGTGACCGGTACGGAAAACGTGCTCATGGCCGCCACTCTCGCCGATGGGCAGACCATCATCGAAAATGCGGCCCGGGAGCCTGAAGTGGTGGATCTGGCCGAGTGCCTGATTGCCATGGGCGCCGAAATCCGGGGGCATGGAACGGACACCATCATTGTCGAGGGTAAGGAAAAACTGCATGGCTGCAGCCATGCCGTGATGCCGGACCGGATCGAAACCGGGACCTATCTGATTGCGGCTGCGGCCACCCGTGGTCGTATCAAGTTGAAGGACACGCGCCCGGATATCCTGGAAGCTGTCCTCAGCAAACTGGAAGAGGCCGGTGCCGACATCCGTGTGGGCGAAGACTGGATCGAACTGGATATGCACGGCAAGCGGCCGCGTGCGGTATCCCTGCGTACGGCTCCGTATCCGGCTTTTCCGACGGACATGCAGGCCCAGTTCACCGCGATGAATGCCGTGGCCAGTGGCAGTGGCTCCATTACGGAAACAGTGTTCGAGAATCGTTTCATGCATGTGCATGAAATGATCCGCATGGGCGCTTCCATGGAGGTTCAGGGCAATACCGTGCTGGTCACCGGTGTGCCGGAGCTCAAGGGGGCGCCGGTGATGGCCACGGATCTGAGGGCGTCGGCCAGTCTCATCATCGCTGCCCTGGTGGCCAAGAATCAAACGGTGGTCGACAGGATCTACCATATTGATCGTGGTTACGAGTGCATCGAGGAAAAAATGCAGCTGCTGGGCGCCAGGATACGCCGCCTGCCGGGCTGAAAGAGAAGCTGGCCAACACAATGGAAAAATTACCGGATATGGCAGAGCAAAGCATCGTGATTGCCCTGACTAAAGGGCGCATTCTCAAGGAAACCCTGCCGCTCTTCGAGCGCGCGGGCATCCGTCCCCTGGAAGATATCGAGCAGAGTCGCAAGCTGATCTTCGACACCAATGTGCCGAATGTGCGGATGATGGTCATCCGGGGCGCTGATGTGCCCACTTATGTCGAGTTCGGCAGCGCCGACTTGGGCGTGGTGGGCAAGGACCTGCTCATGGAGTATGGCGAAGCAGCCTTCTACGAACCGCTGGACCTCGGTATCGCCCGCTGTCGTCTGATGACAGCTGGTCCGGTTGGTGCAGGACCTTCTCCGGGTCGCTTGCGGGTGGCAAGCAAGTTCGTCAATATCGCCCGTCGGCACTTTGCCGGAGAGGGTGTGCAGGCGGAGATCGTGAAACTCAACGGTGGCCTGGAGCTGGCGCCGATCATGGGGCTTGCTGATCACATTGTGGATATCGTGGACACCGGCAACACGCTGCGGGCCAATGGTCTGGAACCTCTCGACCTGATTGCGGAGATCAGCTCGCGGATCATTGTCAACAAGGCTTCCATGAAAATGAAGCACGGGCAGATTGCTGAATTGTTGCAGGCTCTCAAAACAGCGGTGGAGACTGAGTCATGACAGGATTACAGGTCAGGCGGCTGGATCGTGAACAGCCCGATTTTGATCAGGTTCTGGAGCGTTTGCTGGACCGGGGTATGGTTTCCAGTGACGACATTGCCCATACCGTGGCCGATATCATCCGCGACGTACGGGAGCGAGGCGACGCAGCCGTGCTGGAATACACCCGCCGTTTTGATCCTTTTCCGGCAGAACGGGTGGCCGATCTGGAAGTGAGCCGCGAGCAGATGCAGGCAGCCCTGGATGCTTTACCAAAGGCGCAGGCCAGCGCTCTGCAGACAGCCGCTTCACGGATTCGTGAGTATCATGAAAAGCAGGGCTTGCAGAGCTGGGAATACACCGAGGAGGATGGTTCCCGCTACGGCCAGAAGGTCATGTCCCTGCAGAGTGCCGGTGTCTACGTGCCTGGTGGCAAGGCCAGCTACCCCTCGTCGGTGTTGATGACCGTGATTCCCGCCCGGGTGGCAGGTGTGGAGCAGGTGGTCATGGTGGTGCCGACGGCTTATGCGGAAGAAAATTTCCTGATTTATGCTGCGGCCGCAGTGGCGGG
>PWQG01000040.1 GCA_003556835.1 Gammaproteobacteria bacterium | reverse complement strand
CCCGTTGGCGATCATGGCAAAGGCGGTGGCCATCTGCAGGGGTTGTACATCCTGACTGCCGAGAGCCACGGTGAGGTCGTTGCGCGCAAAGCTGTCGGTGTTGAAGCCAAAGCGGGCGGCGAAATCCAGCACGGCCTCAGCCCCAACCTGGTCGTACAGTCGCACTGCCGGGACATTGCGTGAATCCTTCAGGGCATTGCGCAGGGTGATCGGGCCGACAAAATTGCGCTCGTAATTCTGCGGACGGTAGCCGCCACGCGAGAAGGGTGCGTCGTTGATGGTCGCCGCTGGTGTGTAGCCCTGCTCCAGTGCCGCTCCGTAGAGGAATGGCTTGAAGCCCGAGCCGGGTTGTCGCACCGCAGTCGCCCGGTTGACCTGGCTGTAGCGGAAATCGTAGCCGCCGACCAGGGCCAGGATATCGCCATTGTCGGGCGACACGGAAACCAGGGCGCCCTGGATTTCGGGTACCTGACCGAGTTCCCAGCCGCCTTCACGGTCTGCCCGCACCCGCACCAGGTCGCCACGACTGACCACGTCGGATGCTGTCTGCGGCGGTGGCCAGGCGTTGCCCCGGCTGATGAATGGACGGGCCCACTGCAAACCGCTCCACTCGATGAGCTGTTCACTGCCGTCCTTCATCAGGATCCGCGCACTGCGTTCCATCACTTCCGTCACCACGGCCGGGTGGTGGTTGCCATATACCGGCACCGGGGCAAGCTCCTGCAGCCAGTTTTCCTCGGGGTTGTTACCCCGTTCCAGCAGCTGGTGTTCCGGGCCCCGGTACCCGTGGCGGCGGTCATAATAGTTTTCCAGGCCGTCCTGCAACGCCCGGTTGGCGGCCAGTTGCATTTCGGAATCGATGTTGGTGATCACCTCGAATCCGCGCCGATAGATTTCCTCGCCGTACTCATCATAGAGTTGGCGGCGTACCATCTCCGCGACATAAGGCGCCGGCACTTCGATTTCCCGCAGATAACGTCGCGCGCTGAGGGGTTCGTTGATTGCCATCTGATGCTGGTCGCGACTGATCATGCCCTGCTCAAGCATTTTGTCGATCACGACATTGCGTCGTCGTTCGGCGCGAGGCGGGTTGGCCACCGGATTACAGATTGAGGGACAGGGCAGCACGGAAGCCATCATGGCCGCCTGCGCCAGGGTCATTTCCTGCACCGGTACACCATAATAGGCCTGTGCGGCGGCATTGATACCATCGGCGCCGCCACCGAAATAGACCAGGTTCAGATACAGCTCGAGAATCTCCTCCCGGGTCAGTTCCTGTTGGATACGCAATGCAAACGGAATTTCCTTGAGCTTGCGGGCGTAGACGTTGTCGCTGTCAAAGGAGATGTTGTTGGCCAGCTGCATGGTGATGGTGCTGCCGCCACCAAGATTCACGCCCCGGACAAAGCCGTAGAAGCCGCGGATCAGGCCCCGCAGGTCCACGCCGCGGTGCGAATAAAAGCGGGCGTCCTCGCTGGCGATCACTGCGCTGACAACATGCGAGGGGATTTCGTCGAAACGCACGGGATCGCGACGTATGCCGATTTCTTCGATCAGGCGCTGGTCCGAAGTGAGAATCCGCAGTGGTGTTTCCAGTTGTACATGGCGATAGGATTCAGCCGAGGGCAGCTGGGGCGAGAGGTAAAGATAGGCCGCAGAGGCCACCATGAACACTCCGCTGAGGAAGAAAGTTCCAAGCAATATCAGTGGCTTGAGGATTCTTGTCATGGTCTGCTACTGCATCCGGTAACCGCATGGATTGACTGACTTCAGTATAGCGCATAAACGTGATGCGGGTCATGGAATCATCATCTGCATCAGGTGGATTATTGAATTCGGTGCATAATATATTGAAACTGCGCTAGAATTTTGATCCTATGGTGACCTGAGCCAGGCTGCCTCCAGTTACGATGGCGGCTTGCGACAGTAGCTTGTATAACAAGAAATGGTGTGAACATTCATTACGGGGCCGGGCAGCCTCCTGAAAGCGGGATAGAGCAGGTGCGTAATCTGTTTACAAAAAAGAGCAGAAATCTGCTGGGAGTGGATGTCAGTTCCTCGGCAGTGAAGCTGCTGGAGTTCAGTGCCGTTGGTAATGGTTTGCGTCTGGAGAACTATGTGATCCGACCCCTGCCTGCCGGCGCGGTTCAGGAAAAGAACATCCAGGACGAGGTTGCTGTCACCGAAAGCCTGCGCCAGGCGCTTGCCATGCTCAAGCCGCGCAGCCGGGAGGCCGCCATTGCCGTGGCCGGTTCCGCGGTCATCACCAAAACGATCCGGATGAATACCGCCCTCAGTGATGCCGAGCTGGAAAGCCAGATCGTGGTCGAGGCGGATCAGTACATTCCTTATCCCCTGGGCGAAGTGGCTCTGGATTTCGAACGCCAGCCGGGCACGGAAGTGGAAGGCAACGTGGATGTGCTGCTGGCTGCCTGTCGCCGTGAGAATGTCGATCTGCGGGTGGGTGTGCTGGAGGCCGCCGGCTTGACAGCCAACGTTGTGGATATCGAAGCCTTTGCCATGGAGAGGGCGTATGGTCTGATCGAGCAGCAGTTCAATTCGGCGCCTGAGATGGTCGGCGTGGTCGATATAGGCGCCACCATGTGCACGCTCTACATATTGCGCCATGGCAAGATCATTTACACGCGTGAGCAGTTGTTCGGAGGGCAGCAATTGCTCGAACAGATCCAGGTGCATTTCTCCCTGTCACCGGGTGAGGCTGAAGTGGCCTTGCGTGAAAACCGTCTGCCCCCCGAATACGGGGAAACGATCCTGCCCGCCTTCCGTGATGCGGTGGTCGAGCAGGTGGGGAGAAGCCTGCAGCTGTTCTTTTCCTCGAGTCACTACAATGATATCGACCAGCTCATCCTGGCCGGTGGTGTGTCGGCGCTGGTTGATCTTGAGAGTCGGGTCGAGGAGTCCAGTGGTATCGGCACACGCATCGCCAATCCATTCTCCGGCCTTGCTCTGGGCGACCGGGTCAATCGCCAGGCCCTCTCGCGGGATGCCCCTGCACTGATGATTGCCTGTGGCCTGGCAATGCGGACGAGGTACTGAGCCATGCCGCAAATCAATTTACTTCCCTGGCGTGACCAGCTACGTGAACAACGCAAGCGCGAATTCTTTGTGATGCTGGTGGGCATCGTGATCATCGCCGGAGGTCTGGTTTTTCTGGCCGACCGTTTCTTCCGTACCGAGCTGGATCAGCAGCAGGCCCGCAATCAGCTCATCACGCGCGAGATCGCTGTCATGGATGCGCGTGTGGCCAGTATTGCGCAGCTGCGCCAGCAACAGGAGGATATCCGCGACCGGATCGAGGTTATCAGCGGGCTCCAACGCTCCAGGCCGGTGATTGTCCATGTTTTTGACGAACTGGTTCGTGCTTTGCCACGGGGCGTGTATTTCAACACCCTGGCGCGTGAGGGGGATCGCCTGCGTATCGAAGGTGTCGCCGAATCCAATAACCGGGTTTCGGAGCTGATGCGGCGCCTGGATGATTCAAGATGGTTCTCGGATCCTGGCTTGCAGCGGATCGCCACCACCACCACGGCTGTTTTCAGCGATCGCAGTGAGGCCAACACCTTCACTCTGACCCTGCAGATTCGCACAGCTGACACCATGACCGGAGGTGATGATGAGTAAAGGCATGAGTCAGCTGCGTGAATTCGATTGGGGTGATCTGCGCGATCCGGATTCCATCGGTGACTGGCCCGGTGCAGTGAAAGGATTGATCGTGTTCCTGGTTTTTGTGTTGGTACTGGGGGCGGGGTTCTGGTTCGACATTCGTGAGTTGCAGGCCCGTCTGCAGCAGGTGGAGCTCGAAGAGCAGCGTCTGCTGGATGAATACCGGCAGAAAGCGGCCCTGGCGGCCAACCTCGAAATCTATCAAGAGCAGAACGAGGAAATGGAACAGATGTTCGAGGAGCTGCTGCGGCAGCTTCCCGGACAGACCGAAGTGCCGGACCTGGTGGATGACATTACCGCAACCGGACTCGGTAGCGGCCTGGCATTCACCCGCATCGAGCTGGACAGCGAGGTGACGCACGAGTTTTATATCGAGCAACCGATCGAGTTTGACGTGGTGGGCGCCTATCATGAATTTGGCAGTTTCGTCAGCGGTGTAT
>PWQG01000025.1 GCA_003556835.1 Gammaproteobacteria bacterium | reverse complement strand
TTGCGCCCGGTCAGTGTGGAACTGGGCAATCAGGTCATCGACTGACTCCAGACAACGACAATCCAGTAGCAGGCTGTCATCGGCAATCCGGCCAATCACCGGCTGCGCTAGCCGGCGCAAACGCTCGGCCAGTTCACGCAATTGCCGACTGCGTTGGCGCTTGTTGCTGCTGTTACTGCGCAGGCGCACGGCTGCGCTGGGCAGCAGCTCCAGCGGCAATGAGCCGGAACCGATCTGGCTGTGAACGCAGTGCATATCTGCCGTGAAATCATCTCCAGCCCATGTCTGCAGCGCTGGCAGCAGCGCTGTGGCAGTCTGTTCGATCTCAGCTTGTGTGCGGGCCAGCAAGCGCAATGTGGGGACACGGGCGACCAGAGTATCCGGGTTGCTGTACAGCCGCAGCACGGCCTCCAGTGAGGCCAGTGTCAGCTTGTCACAGCGTAGCGCGCGTTTCAGCGGGCTCTTGCGGATGCGGGCAATCAGATCGGCGCGACCGGCAATGATCCCCGCCTGCGGGCCGCCCAGCAGCTTGTCGCCACTGAAAGTCACCACATCCACACCCTGAGCGAGAATCTGCCCGACCACGGGCTCTGCCGGCAAACCCAGCGCCTGCATATCAATCAGCGAACCGCTGCCCAGGTCAACCATCAGGGGCACCTGGTGCTCGGCTGCCATGGCCGCCAGCTGGGCTTCCGTCACGCTCTTGGTGAAACCGGCTACGGCGTAATTGCTGGTGTGAACCTTGAGCAGCAAGCCGGTGCGCGTATTGATGGCCTCGGCATAATCCCTGGCATGAGTGCGATTGGTGGTGCCGACTTCATGCAGCTTGCAGTTGGCGCGGGTCATGATGTCGGGCAAGCGGAAGGAACCACCAATCTCGATCAGCTCACCACGTGAAACAATCACTTCGCGGCGCTGTGCCAGCGCATTCAACACCAGGAGCACGGCGGCAGCGTTGTTGTTGACCACAGTCGCCGCTTCAGCGCCGGTCAGGCGGCAAATCCAGTCTTCCACATGGGCATCGCGATCACCGCGCTTGCCGCTGGACAGGTCGTATTCCAGGTTACTGGCACCGGCAGCTACGGCAGTCATGGCCTCGATGGCTTCCGGCGGCAGTGGTGCACGGCCCAGATTGGTGTGCAGCACGGTGCCGGTCAGGTTGAACACCGGGCGCATGGAGGGTGTCAGCAGGCGTTCGATCTGCTGCTGAACGAAGCCTAGCAGTCCAGAGTCATCGGATATCTCGCCGGTGCGCCAATGCTCAAGGCCAGAGCGCAAGGCATCCAATACCAGAGTGCGACCGTGATCCTTTATCAGCGCCTGCATACCCGACCAGGCCAAAACCTTATCAACCGCGGGCGGTCGCACAACATCACCCATGCGCGGCCCCCATGAAAGCCCGAGCTCTACCCCCGCTGCGGGGGCGCGGCAGGCGCCTCGGCACACAACAGGCGCAGAATCTCGTCCAGGGCATTGTCGGCCAGGGCGTGCATTTCTGCGTCGGTTCGGTCCTGAATCGGGTGCGGCACAAAGACCATGGCCGGATCGAAGCCCAGTGCTCTCGACTGCATAGCCGCAGCTTCAATAAATTCACTGGAGGCAACCCCTACTCCCGGGATCTGACGTGACTCCAGATCGGCGATGTCATGCATACAGCACGACGTGCACGATCCTCAGTCGGCCAGACCTTCAACCATGAGGTCAACCTCAGCAGCCATCTGCTGCTTGAGTTCGGTTGGCGCGATACGGGTAAAAGTCGGTTTGGCGTAACGCTTGACCTCGATACCCATGGCGCTCAATTGTTCCTCGATCCGATCGAGAAACAGGTTACCGCGTGGCTTGGAAATATCCAGCAGGCCAACGACCTTGCCCTCCAGACTCGAGGGCCGGGCCAGGCGCTCGCGCCGGGCCGGTGCCAGCTCGGCCGTAGGGTCGAGCAGTATGCTGTCGTTCATAATTTCACCTCACAGGTTACCGGTGATGAGCCCACCGGGCCGGATGCGGCCCAGCCGGCGATAATCGCAGAAAACAGGCCGGCAGTACCGCCAACCCGAACAATCAACAGGCCACCCGAGCGGAACTTGGGCACCTGTTGATCCTTGAATTTTGCGGGAATGCCCTCGGCAATCCCGCCAGCACCAGCAACCAGATCGGTTCCCGGTGCCAGTAAAAGCTGTTCCAGTTCTTCGAGCAAACGTTGTTTGGACCAGCCCGCCTCGATAAATACCCGCGCATGCTCGGGCGACACAAGCAAGACTGCATCACCGGCCATCGCCAGTTTGGCATGATCGACCGTGCGCAGCGACAAGGCAAAGGATTTGGCCAGGGATTCCGGATCACGGGATTTCTGATCAACGATGCCCTGCACCCCTTCACCAGGAAACAGGGTAACCGCCGAGCGACCGGATTCAACACCCCGCTCCTGCGCCAGTGGCAGCCAGTCGGCGTCTTCCGCTTCAGCGAAACAGAAACTGTATTTGCCGGGAGTGCCCATGGTGGCGCGATCGATTTCACCGGGGCGACCACCGCCCACATTGCGCACAATCAATTGCAACGCACGCCCGATGGTGGCATTGGCACGGTTGCCCTGCCCCAGTGCGTTGACGCCCGAGTTCATGCCGATGGCCTTGGCGATTGGGCCATTGACCACAATCATCGGGCTGCCAAACATGGTGGTACAGGTCAGGCCGTGCAGGCCGAACTCATCGGTCAGGGCCGCTTCGACCGCTGCCAGCAATACCGGCATGTATTCCGGCTTGCAGCCGGCCATCACGGCATTGACTGCGACTTTTTCTACTGTGCATGGCACCCGATTCGGCGGCATCAGGCCCAGTACTTCATCTCCCGCGCGATCAGTACCCTTGAGCATGCGCAACACGCGCACCGGGGTCGGTGGCACCACCGGCAAGCCATCCGTCCAGCCGCGCTCATAGCAGGCTTCCATCGCATCATCGGCGCCGGCAATATCGATTTCCCGCGACTGCAAGTGCACATCGCCAAAGGCCAGCTCCAGCTCTTCGGCTATACCCGGGTCCAGGGTTTTCGAGCCGCAGCCGGGGCGCATGGCCGGCAAGTCCTCGCCCAGAGTGGCCACGCCGGACAGCGTCTGCCAGTCGGTTTTGTGCCAGCCATAGGTGCGTTCGACTTCCCTGCCCTGCTCGACCCTGATCAGCGTCGGCACAAACTCGATGCCCAAACGAAAGGACTGTTCCAGCGTCTGGTCATACTGAGTGCCGGGCAACGCGGCGGCGTAATCTTCAGAATCCTGCACCAACACCGTCAAAGCCCCAGCTTTATCCAGTTCCGCCAGTAGGGGTTCAACCAGGCAGCAGGTCGGGCAATCGGCTTTGGCCACCACAATCAGGCCATCAGGCAAGGATAAGGTCATATCAGACTCTTGTGGCTGAAGTGCAGGAAGTATAAACCCCCTTTCCACTGGAAAACCACCCCGAGCACCCCCGCAACAACCGATGCCCTTACGACTGCTCTACCCTTTCCTTACCAACCTTTAGTATCACTCATCTACACTGACCATCACAAAGGAGACAAGCTATGAAACGTCACGCAAGCGCACACTGGGAAGGTGGACTGAAGGACGGCAAGGGAACTGTCTCCACCGATAGCGGCGTACTGGACAAGCAGCAGTACTCCTTCGGCACTCGGTTCGAAGATGGCAAGGGCACCAACCCGGAAGAGCTGATCGGCGCCGCACATGCCGGTTGTTTTTCCATGGCCCTTTCCATGATCCTGGGGGAGGAAGGCCTGACAGCGGACAGCATCGACACCAAGGCCGATGTATCCCTGGAGCCGGTAGAGGGCGGCTTTGCCATTACGGCCGTGCACCTGACCCTGGAGGCCAGCATTCCGGGGGCGGACAAGGCCAGCTTCGAGGCGGCAGCCGAGAAAGCCAAACAGGGCTGCCCGGTCTCGAAGCTGCTTAACGCGGACATTACCCTGGACGCCACACTCAAGGGCTGATCCGGGCAACTGCTGATGGGGCCGCTCGACTTCCTGCGGCCCCTTCAGTTGCTCTTTCATCCGAACAAAAACCGCCTTCTCTTGTGGTGCTGACGGGTCATGGGATACTTTATTCGTCATCCCACTGATTCGATCGGAGGCCCTGCATGTTTTCT
>PWQG01000280.1 GCA_003556835.1 Gammaproteobacteria bacterium | reverse complement strand
GGTTCAGTGACTCAATGTCCAGGCCCGCATAGTTGTCCTGGTCACTGATCAGCACCAGGGTGGCAGTCAGTTCTTCGCGTACATTCAATGGAATGCCGAGGATGGTGGTCAGGCCCCGTTCGGATTCCCGGTGTAGCAGCGCCGATTGGGTACGCGCCAGCACGAGCGCGAAGATGTCTGTCAGCAGGCTGTCATCATCGTTATTGTTTGCGCTGAGGTCGCTGCCTTCCTGGCCCTCAATGGGCTCGCCAAAGGTGCGTATACTCAAGCGTCCGCTCACTTCATCCCGTCGTAACAGGCCGATGTATCCACGGCTGCTTTGTGTGAAATCGATGATGGCTGCAACCAGTTGACGGAAGGTTTTTTCAAAGTTGGCTTCCCGAATCTGCCGTGATTGAGCTTCGGTGATGATGGCTCCCATGAAAGTCTGTTGATCAAGAGCCCGTTGGGTTTTCGCTTCGCGTGTATCGCTGGCGTGACTGCGGAGCAGGTCTTCAACGCTCAGTGCGGCCATGGTCAGTGATTCCCGCTCCTCCGGGGTCAGGGTCCGCGGGGAATGATCTATGACGCAGAGTGTTCCGAGTCGGTAGCCGTCCGGAGAGCGGATGGGGTAACCGGCATAGAAGCGAATGAACGGGGGGCCAGTGACCAGGGGATTGTCAGTAAATCGTGTGTCCCGATGTGTGTCGCTGACTTCAAATATACGGGATTCGAGAATTGCGTGTGCGCAGAACGATACGCGTCGCTCCGTGCCTGTCACATTCAGTCCCTGGCAGGACTTGAACCATTGCCTGTCGCTGTCCACTACGGAAATGATGGCGATGGATGCGTTCAGGCATCGTCGGGCTAGTACGGTCAGGCGCTGGAACGGTTGGGTGTCCCCGATTTCGAGAATACCTGAGTTTTTCAGGGATTGCAGTCGAAGAGCTTCATTGTCGGGCAGCGGGGGAACTTGCATGAAATTCTGATTCTTCCGGTTCGGCAAACTGCGTCCGGATATCCAGTATCTCCGGCAGTCTGCGCTGAAAGATGTCGACCAGTTCCGGGTCGAAGTGTTGGTTCCGTTTCTGCTTTATCAGTCGGACGGCTTCGTCCACTGGCCAGGCCCGCTTGTATGGGCGCACCGAGAGCAGTGCATCGAATACATCAGCCAGCGCCACGATACGCCCGCTTTGCGGGATTTCCTGGCCACGAAGTCCGTTGGGATAACCACTGCCATCCCACTGCTCATGGTGAGTCAGTGCGATCTCGCGAGCGAGGCGCAACAGTTCCGATTCCTCCCCCTCCAGCAGGCGGGCTCCAATCGAGGTATGCGTCTGCATGATGGCCCATTCGTCCGCATCAAGTTTGCCTGGCTTTAGCAGGATACGGTCGGGAATACCGATTTTGCCGACGTCATGCATCGGGCTGGCGTGCAGCATCAGTTCGGTATCTCGGCTACTCCAGCCACAACTTTCCGCCAGCAGGGCCGAAATGTGGCTCATCCTCAGGATATGGTTTCCTGTTTCCTCGTCGCGATATTCGGCTGCCTGTCCCAGCTTCTGCACCACCTGAAGCTGGCTATGCTGCAGTTTCCGGGTCCGTTCTGCCACCATGTCTTCCAGCAACTCTTTACGGTCATGGAGCAATCGTTGTGCAAGATGGGCGTCAATGAGGTTGCGTACCCGCATGAGCAGCTCGTCGCGATCAAATGGCTTGCTTACATAGTCTCGCGCTCCTTCGGATAATGCGCGAAGTATGGTGGCTCTGTCGTATTGTGCACTCAACACGAGTATTGGTGGCATGAGCGGATCGCCAAGCGCCCGCAATTGCTGCATCACCTGGAAGCCATCCAGACCGGGCATATTGATGTCGAGGATGATCAGGTCGGGTCGTTGTTTGCGAGAAAGCGTCAGGGTCTCCTCTGGCTCCGTGGTCATGGTGGTGTATTGATAACCGGCGCTTCGCAGCATCCTGTCCAGCAGCTTCAGATTAGTTGCTTCGTCATCAACAGCCAGTATGCGTGCTTGTGTAGTAAAAGATTCGGTCATGATGATCGGTTCTCCACAACGGACGATGATTGGTGAGCGGGCAATTCGAGCCAGAAGCTGCTGCCTTTACCCGGGGTGCTCTGCATGCCGATTTTCCCGTCCATGGCCTGCATGATGGTGCGTGTGATGGAGAGCCCTATGCCCGTGCCTTCAACCTGGTGAGTCTGGTTGTGAATGCGACTGAAGGGTTTGAACAACTCGTGCCGTTGTTCAGGCGAAATCCCGATACCTGTATCGTCCACGAACAGCTGGATGCGGTCGCGCCCATGTTCCTTGCTGTACAGGGTGATCGAGCCGCCCGGTTGGTTGTATTTGATGGCATTGGAGAGCAGGTTCAATATCGCCTGCTTGAGTCGGGTGCGATCGGCCTGAACCCATTGTGTGCCAAGCTCTTCGCTATTGATCCGGACATTCTTCTCGCGGGCGAGTGAATACATGAGCGCGACACATTCCCGGACGAGATCCGGTATGGACACGGCTTCAGTGTCCAGGTGCAGATGGCCGGATTCGACCCGGGACAGATCCAGAACCTGGTTTATCAGTGTAAGCAGGTGGTTGCCTGCTTTCATGATTTCTCCGATATGTTCCTTGTGCATATCTCCAAGCTGTTCATCCAGTGCCATCAATTGGCCGAAGCCCAGAATTGCGTTCATCGGAGTGCGAAGTTCGTGACTCATATTGGACAGAAATTCTGTTTTGGCATGATTGGCGGCTTCCGCCTCGCCACGGGCGACAATCAGCGGGTCTTCTGCCATCTTTCTTTCATGGATGTCCTGGACGACGCCTACCATCAGCTCTGCCTGCCCGTTCCGGTCGGTCACCACGGCCCCTTTCTCCAGCAGCCAGCGAACGGTGCCGTCGGGCCAGATGACGCGGTGCTCCACTTCATAGGGCCAGCGATGCAGCAGGGATCGCTGAATGGCGGCCTCAACCGACTGGCGATCATCGGGATGCACGGCATTGAGGAAATTGGTGTAGTTTGTCTCGAGCTGACCTTCCGCATAACCGAACAGCACCGGAATGCGTTCTGACCAGAATAGCTCGTCGCTCTTCACATTCCATTCCCAGGTACCTATGTTGGCATAGGACTGCCCCCGTCGGAGCCGCTCCTTCTGTTCGGATAAGGCGATTTCTGCATTCTTGACATGAGTGATGTCGGTGCGGATCGAAACATACTGGTAGGGCTTTCCTTCCATGTCCATGAATGGCGTGATGGTCGATTCCACCCAGTACAGGGAACCATCCTTGGCTCGGTTGCAGATCTCTCCTTGCCAGATGGCCCCGCTGCTGATTGTGCGCCACAACGCCTGATAAAAACCTTCCGGGTGTGCGTCCGATTTTACGATGCGGTGATTGCGTCCCAGCAATTCCTCGCGATTGAAGCCGCTGAGTTCGCAGAACTTGTTGTTTACATAGATGATGTCGCCGTTACGATCCGCAACGCTGATGATTGCGTGGTGGTCGACAGCGAGTCGTTCGCGTTCGCGTTCGTAAATGATGTCTTCGAGCCGGGCGAGTGTGGAGCTGATGTTGCGAGTTCGACGGGCACGGGAAGTTACTGCTGTGATCAATTGCTGGGGTGCAACCGGTTTTACCAGGAAGCCGTCCCCCCCCCTGGTTCATGGCCTGCAGTTGTTGTGTGTTGTCGGATTCGGCGGAGAGGAAGAGGACCGGAATATGGTGATAGTCCTCATGTTCCCGCAGAATGGCCGCGAGTTCCAGACCGCTCGCCTCGGGCATGTGGAGGTCGAGCACCACAACGTCCGGTCGGGAGGCTTCGATGGCAATCTGGGTATCCAGTGCGCGTGTGCAGGTGGATACCGTCAATCCTGCGGATTCCAGAATCGCGGTCAGGGCCTTGAGTATGTCCGGGTCATCATCCACCAGCAATACCCGATAAGGGCGAGCTGTCTGTTTTCCAGTGATTTCATCGAGCAGGGTTACAAGCCTGTTTTCGAGCACAGGTTTGCGAAGATAGTGGCCCGCACCAGCTCGCAAGGCGAGGAGACGGGACTCCAGGTCGTCCCGTTGCGAC